>JALONE010000225.1 GCA_025455125.1 Bacteroidota bacterium | reverse complement strand
GATCCGCAAAGGGGACAAGATGAGCCGTCAAGCGCTGTTGAAGCGGCTGATCGATCTCCTGTATGCGCGCAATGACTATGAGTTCCAGCGCGGGACTTTCCGCGTCCGTGGAGATGTCGTGGAGGTGATCCCCGGCTTCGAGAATGAGGAGGCGATCCGCATCGAGTTCTTCGGCGACGAGATCGAGCGGCTTTCGACGATCAACAAGGTCGACGGCCGGGTGCTGGAAGAGATCGAGTACGACATGATCTATCCGGCGAAGCAGTTCATCACCTCGCGGGAGACCATCGAAAAGGCGATGGCGGGCATCCAGGCGGAGCTTCGCGAACGGACGGAAGAACTGCGTTCGATGGGGAAGCTCGTTGAGGCCCAGCGGATCGAACAACGAACGCGATTCGATATGGAGATGCTCCGCGAGGTCGGCTATTGCTCGGGCATCGAGAACTACTCCCGCCATCTGGCCGGACGTCCACCGGGCTCCCGTCCCGCGTGTCTGCTGGACTACTTCCCCAAGGATTTCCTCACCGTCATAGATGAATCGCATGTCACCGTCTCCCAGATCCGGGCTATGTACGCCGGGGACCGATCGCGGAAGTCAACGCTGGTGGAATACGGATTTCGGCTCCCCTCCGCGCTCGACAATCGTCCGCTCACGTTCGACGAGTGGGAGACGATCGTTGGCCAGACGATCTACGTGAGTGCGACGCCGGGAGACTATGAATTGGAGAAGAGCCAGGGGATCGTGGTCGAGCAGTTGATCCGTCCGACTGGATTGGTCGACCCGGAGGTCATGGTCCGGCCGAGCAAACATCAGATCGACGACCTCATCGCGGAGATCCGCACTCGGGTGGAGCGGAAGGAACGGGCGCTCGTGACGACGCTGACGAAGCGGATGGCGGAAGACCTCACCGAGTACCTTGCGAACATCGGCATCCGGGTCCGCTATGTGCATTCAGAGGTGGATGCGCTCGAGCGGGTCGAAACATTGCGCGACCTGCGTCTTGGCGAGTTCGACGTTCTGGTGGGGGTGAATCTGCTGCGTGAGGGCCTCGACCTTCCGGAGGTGTCGCTCGTGGCGATCATCGACGCGGACAAGGAGGGATTCCTCCGGTCGGAACGGTCGCTGATCCAGACGGCCGGACGCACGGCGCGAAACGCAAACGGCGTGGTCATTCTGTATGCAGACACGATGACCGGTTCGATGACACGGATGATGGAGGAGACCGCACGCCGCCGAACGAGACAACTCGAATACAACAAGAAGCACGGGATCACACCCCAGACCATTCTCAAGTCGGTCGAGGAGATCATGGCGGCGACATCCATCGCGGACGTCAAGATGAAACGAGACGAGCGGCTGGGACGGATCAAAGCGGCCGCCGTAGCGGAGAACGTCGCCAAGTACCTCACGCCGGCGCAGAAGAAGGATCTGTTGGAGGAACTCCGGGCCGAAATGACCCGCGCAGCAAAGGACCTCGAGTTCGAGCGGGCAGCGGAGCTGAGAGACGAAATGGAGAGGATCGAAAAACGATCGTGAGCATCAAGATCGCAAGATCTCAGGAACCAAGAACCAGTCAGTAGGAACCGATCACGGCCCAAAGTGCCCGATCCCGATTTGTTAATTGGTGCTTGGCTCTTGATCTTGTTTGGCTCTTGCGTTCTTGGCTCTTGGATCTTTGCCATAAGGGGGGCGAATGAAATCCAAAGACTCAGTCTTTCGCGTTCTTCTTGACTTCATCTATCCTCCCCTCTGTCTCTCATGCGGGCGGTTGATGGGATCAGGAGCGGAAAAGCTGTGCGGGGATTGTTGGGGTTCCATCCCGCGATTGTCGTCCGAAGATCATCTCTACCGGGAGACGAGGGAGAAGCTGCTGCTCGACGGAGCCGTCGATGATCTGCGTGCGCTGTTCCTCTTTGAGAAAGGGGGAGCGTTTCAGCACATCGCGCACGCGGTGAAGTATCGATCCTACGAATCGCTTGCCCGCATGCTCGGGAGAACGCTCGGAGAATCCCTGAAGGGAGAAGAGCGGGAGTACGATGTTCTCGTCCCCGTGCCGCTGCACCGGGTGAAGTTCCGTGAGCGCGGATACAACCAGGCGGAACTCATCGCGCAGGGCGTTCATGAGGTGACCGCCATTCCTGTCGCCGCATCTGCCGTGCGCCGCGTGCGTCATACCAGGACGCAGACGAAGCTTTCACATGACGAACGTCGCAAGAACATGGACGGTGCATTCGAGCCGGACGCCGTTGGCATGTTGAACGGTGCACGCGTGTTGTTGATCGACGACGTTATCACGACGGGCGCCACGACGACGGCATGTGCCGCCGCGATCCGGTTGGGTGGCGCTTCACGCGTCGTTGCTGCTGCTGTTGCGTTAGCCCGGAAAGACTCCGACGCACTCGTATGAATCGCGTTCAACTTCTCGAAACGGACCTCGCATATCTGGAACAAGGATCCGGAACGGCCGTCGTCTTCGTTCATGGAACCGTGAGCGATCTTCGGTCCTGGAGACTGCAGCTTTCCCACTTCTCACATCGTTATCGGGCGATCGCATACAGCCGGCGGTATCATTTCCCCAATCCGCCCCCTTCGGTTGAGCGCCCGTACTCCGCTGCGCTTCACGCGGATGACCTTGCGCACTTCCTTGACCGCCTGCAGTTGAACGATGTGCATCTTGTGGGGGGATCATTCGGCGGGTATGTGTCCCTGATCTTCGCCTTGAGGCATCCCGTTCGGGTGAAGTCTCTCGTGCTTGCCGAGCCGCCGATCCTGCCGTTCCTTCATCGGTCTGACGCGGGCCGCATGCTCTTCTCGGCTTTCATGCAACACGCGTGGAATCCCGCCCGGACGGCGTTGAAGGAGGGGAACGACGAGGCCGGTGTTCGCTCATTCATTGACGGCGTGATGGGGAAGGGAGCATTCGATTCGTTCACGGAAGGGGCGCGTCATCGGCTGATGCAGAACGCACCGGACCTCCGGGCGGAAACCGAGTCAGCGGAGTATTTCACCGAGGTGACGGATGAGATGCTGGCGAGCCTTCGGCTTCCCGTGCTCCTGCTGAACGGGGAGTTAAGCCCTCCGATGTTTGGCGCGATCACCGACGAGCTGGAACGGCTGCTGCCGAACAGCCGGCGCGTGACAATCCCGCGAGCCTCTCATGGAATGAATGCACAGAACGCAGATGAATTCAATCGCGTGGTAGATCGCTTCCTCACATCTCACATTTGACATTTAACATCTCGCTTTTCACATATCCCATCTCACATCTGCCATCTCCTCGTCTCATCCAGCATTGCAAGATAGTTCTCGTAGTTCGCATACTCCGGTACGCTGTTCCCTGAGCCGACGCAGTACCCGCCGTTGTACCCGGCTTCCTCTATGTTCTGCCTCACCTTCGCTCGGACTTCCTCCACTGTGCCGCGCGACAGGAGGTCGACGTCGACGTGTCCGATCAGGCACAGTCTGTCTCCGATCCTCTGCTTCACCTCTGCGATCGCCATGGCCTTCGGTTCGATGGGATGGATGGCATCCACGCCGCATGCGATGATCTCATCGAAGACATCCCATAGCACGCCGTCGGTGTGATACAGGAACGGTTTCCCATGGTTCCGCGCGAGTGCTCCGATGCGCCTCAGCCATGGAAAGAAATATTGCTGCAGCGTCGCGGGCGAGACCATCAAGCCGTTGGTGTAGGCGATATCATCCGAGTACCAAAGCGCGTCGACGCTTGGATGCGCAGCCATGTTCTCGAACATACTGACCACCAATTCACCGACCGTGGTGTTCAGGCGAGTGACGAGTTCGGGATTCTCGTACAAAGCCATCGAGAAA
>JALONE010000224.1 GCA_025455125.1 Bacteroidota bacterium | reverse complement strand
GACCGTTGCAGACATCAGGAGGAAGAGGCCGACGAGGAGAGCAAGGAACGATCGCATGGCGCAGGTCCGATGAAGTGAGCAAATAGGGATTTCAGTGAAACATAGTACCAACTTCGGTGAAAGGCAAGGAGACAAAAGAACCCCGACAGACGGATCCGCCGGGGTTCGGGAAGAAAAGGGAATGCGAGGTCTGCTATTTCAACAAGGTCATCGCTCGTACGGCACGGCAATCACCCGAGATCAACTGATAGAAATATGTTCCGCTCGTGAATCCGGACGCATCGAACGTGACCGTGTACGAACCCGGCGTCTTCACTTCGTTCACAAGCACTGCCACCTCGCGACCCAACAGATCGTGAATGGAGACCCTCACAAATCCGAATTCCGCAATCCGCAATCCGAATTGCGTTGTCGGGTTGAAGGGGTTCGGATAATTCTGTCCGAGGGCGAACTCTCCCGGCACTCCGTCGTTATCCTCCACTCCGGTGAATGGTCCGGCTTCATCGGCGCCCATGTACGGCGTCGTCGCACTTCGCGTTTCGCCGTCGATATCAGTTGTAACCTCGGCGATCGGAGTTCCCGCGAACGCACTGGATGGCGCAGAGACCCAGTGGAGATCGGTGAGGCTTGTTAACTGTCCAGGGCCGCCGAACGGATTTGCCGGATTGACGCTGATGCTGTGCGCATCCGCACTTGAGCCGGTCTTCCAGTCTGCCAAGGTCTTCTGCTTCACGCCATTGTAGTACCCGACGGACGCATTCGCGCCGGTCACAACGAGATCGTTGTAATCGGACGCTTTTAGTGTGGCGTTCACGATCGGATTGACATGGATCGCGTACGCGCTGTCATGATTGACAGTGTTGACGACGATGTTGTTCTTGACGTATGCGGACATTCCGGCGTCGTCGTAGACCCGGATGCCGTACACCGGGTTCGTGGTGATGCTGTCCGCATTGATGTAGATGGTGTTGTGGAGCACGTTCACGGTTTGGTCGAGGGCGTCGACGGCGATGCCGTTGATCTCCGACGGATAGGTGCTCGCGTCGCCTAAATACCGAAGGTCGCTGATGAAATTATTGTAAACGTTCGCTGTCTGATTGACGTTTCCGCTTCCGCTCGCGTAATAAACAAGCACTCCGTAGAGCGGACGCAAGACGGTCTGCGTGAGACATTTCGCGCGAAGCGAGAAGATGCGGTTGTTGCGCACGTTCAGCGTTCCCAGCCAACTCTCCACATAGACACCGTTGATTGAGCTATGCACGTATGTTCCTGTCGGATGGCCGATGACCGAAATGCTGTTTCCTTCGATGGTGCTCGTTCCCGACGATCCCCACACGCTAATTCCTTTGTGCTGAGCAAACACGCGGTTCCCTTTAACAAGGAGGTTCGCTCCGTAGGGAACCGTTCCGCCGTCCGGCTTGTAAATGCCGAAGTAGTACGCCGCATTCTCCGACCCGATCTGGCAGTTCTCGATGACCATGTCATCCGCTGCCGCAGTGCCGGATGCGGGGACGTAGACGCCGTATGTTCGCGAGGCGCTTGCCGTCGTTGGCTTGATGTTCGTGGCGAGGATCTTCAGATTCTTCACGATCACGTGATCTGTTTCGCCGTTCATACGAAGGCAATAGCGGCCATTGGTGACGTCGTCGACGGTGAATGTCATGTCACGTGTCGTTCCGTCTGCCGTGTTGGATCCGTCGATCGTGATGTATCCGACATTCGTGGTCGTTCCCGATATGGCTAAGCCGGAATTCCCTTTGTTGCCGGCGGTCGCCACGGTTGTGAATGTTACCACCGGCGTCTTCCCGGCGTTCGGCTTGATCACGAGGCTGTTCGTTCCATTCAGGGTCACGGTTGTGATCTCGAGCGATCCCGGCTCGGTGAGGTCCTGGTCGATCAGGAATCGTACAACACCCGAAGCGCCGTTCGCATTGAGCGCGGTGATAGCGGCTCCCAACGATGTGTACGTTTGACCGGTCCCGATGATGTAATCCCCCGTCAATGCCTGAGCGGAAGCGGTCGGTACGCCGACGAGCCCTGCACACGTCAGGAGAATCATAAGAATGAGTAGACGATGCTTCATGATGCCCTCCATGCTGAAGGTTGGTGAATGATGAGAGAAGAAGCCTCTTGTTACTTCATGAGGATCATTTTTCGGATCTGCGTGGTGCCATTGAACACCATTCTGCAGAAATAGATGCCGCTGGGAAATTCCGACGCATCCCATGTCACGGTGTACGAACCCGGCGCTCTCAATCCGTTGGCAAGAATAGCAACCTCGCGGCCAAGGATGTCATGCACGGCAAGATCAATAAATCCGAATTCCGCAATCCGAAATCCGAAATTGGTCTCCGGATTGAACGGGTTCGGATAATTCTGCTCCAGCACCGCCCGCTCAGGAATGATCGACTCATCCGTTCCGATCGACGTCAACGGCGTTGTCTCACCGGTCCGCAGCACGTGCAGCCGCGCACCGACGAGAGCCGCATTCTTCACTGCGTTGGGCCGACCGGGCCGCTTGAACGTAGGGAAATCGGTCCAGACCGCATTGCGCGCGTCGATCTGGATCACCGGTGTGGAATTCGAGAGAACACCGAACACGGAGATGCTGTCATTGGAGAAGACGACATGTGCGCCGGCATCAATGAGGAATCCGTACGGCAGACGCGACTGCCCCATCGACCAGAGCATCCCCATGGACCGATTCTCGCTCTGATCGTAGCCGACGGTGTTGTTTGTGTTCTGATAGAATCGGGGGGCGAGCTGCATTCCCTTGAGCAGGCCAAGTCCGGGCACTTGCGTGAGAAGTCCGTAGTACGCACTGTAGGAATTGCTGTAGAGACCGCTGACCGCCTGCTCTCCGGCGAGCATCACATCCTCGCCGAGGAAGAGCGTGGACATTCCGCTACTCACCCGGGACTGAAAGGCGGCTCCGACGGTCGTCGATGAGAAAAAGCGAGACAGACTATCGATGGAATTCCCGGCGAAGATGATCGCTGCCGAGGCTGTGACCATCGCCGCCGTTGCGGCGTCGTTCTTTCGTCCTTCGTCGATCCAGATGATGCGCGATGCGATCCCCCAACCTGCGAGCGTCGTCTGTACTGTCGTGGCGGAGGAAGGGGTTGCCGGCGAGGCGACGATGCCGACACTGTCCGTGGCACCCGACAGAAGGGTCTGCAAACGGCGCAAACTCCCGGCTGTTGCTGTCCAGTCGGCGGCGTTCCCGCTTCCGTCCAGAATGACTGGACCCGCCGGCATCGAAAGCGAAGATGCGGTGAACGCCACGGCTGACGGTGGAGGCGTGATCTCGCCTGTTCCGAGATTCATCTTCCATCCGGGGAGGAGATTGTCGTATCGCATGTTCTGGAGTGCGAACGGTTTTCCCGCCTCGATGGAGTATGCGGTCTCCGCATCCCAGCGAAGTACCGCGACCGCACTTCCTCCCATGACCTCGCCCACGCCATTGGAATCAATGACAATGGCGGTGTTCACATCAACGCCAAGGCCTGTAACGCTTCTCCCTGTCGTGTTTTTATAGCGGGCGAGAAAGACCGGCAGTCTTCCGATGCGTCCCCGCTCGTTCGTGTGGCTCTCGGCAAGCGTATTCGTCGCCAGCGGAAGGAAATCATCGACCAACGTCATCGATGTCGTCGGCGTCCGCAGGATCGTCCAGGGACTCGTTGTTCCGGATGTGAAGCTGACATCGCTGAGAACCATTTCCCCGGCGCTCGTCCCTCCCAACACACCCCCCCGCTGGAACACTTCGCGGAGGGCTTGCTCCGTCAGCGTCCCTTTCCACAAGGCAACATACTGCGCCTGATCTCCGCCGCGAAG
>JALONE010000223.1 GCA_025455125.1 Bacteroidota bacterium | reverse complement strand
CTCATTCAGCCGGTTGGTTTCCGCGCTCTTGTATGCCGCTATGCGTTTCGCATTGAACCGATGGAAGGCCTTGCGATAGTTCTCTCGCTTGCGCAGGATCGTGATCCAGCTGAGTCCTGCCTGAGCCCCTTCGAGAACGAGCATCTCGAACAGACGCCGGTCGTCGTGCACGGCGACGCCCCATTCATCGTCATGATATTGAATGTAGAGCGGATCGGTTCCAGACCAGGGGCAACGATGGGGCATGGGAGACACCAGGCGATTTGAAGTTTTCTCGATTTTGGACGAACGAGTCAGGCTGAGCTTGTCGAAGCCTGAGCATTCTTGCCCATGTCACATTTCGACAAGCTCAATGTGACAACAAGCTCCAACGATGCATTTGAGAGGTAGATGCTGGTGCCCGAGAATGCGTTAGTTATCGGATCTCGATGTCGACGAGGTCCCACTGGAGGCCGGCGCGGTGGCGGAGGAGTTCAACGGTGTAGGTGTGATACATCCGCACGCTTGAGGGGGACTCGACTTCGATCCGCGCGCGTACGACGAAGCGCTCTTCCTTCTCGTCCATGCTAATGTCGACCGCATCGTCCGGATACGGAGGAAACACAGCTTTGTCCGGATCAAGCAACTGCCGCCGCACATACTGCTGAGACCAGGTGTAGGCTTCCCGCTTCAGTTTCGTTTCCCTGTCGTCGCAACTCCGGACGACTGAGGCGATGATGACCACGAGGATGACAAGCGAGGCGAAACCGATGAGTCCCTGGACCATGCCGACGGGCCTCTGGTACCATGGAGGCGGGGGCGGCTCTGGTGGAGGCAGAGGGGGCGGTTCTTCCTTCGCCCAATCTAGCTCCTCGGAAGGCTGAGACATTATGGTGCTTCGACAGCGGGGGGTTGGGATTGGGCGTGAAGCTCCCGGAGGAATTGCACCGCCAGGATGGCGCCCGCCAAGGCCGCAACGGCAAGCAGGTAGAATGTCACATAATACAGCGTAACCCAATAGTCCGAGAACTCGATCGGATAGACGCATTGATGCTTGTCGATGTAGCGGTTCATCGCAAGAAAGAGAACGGCCGCTGGAAGCGTGCCCAGTGCAATGATTCCGCCGAACCGTTTCATCCCCGTCCACAACAGAAACGCCGCCACCATGGGGACGGCACCGAAGATAACAAGAAATGTCAGTTGTCCGGTGGATGTCACGCTCATGTCGATCAGTCCATGCGCGTACTGGTGAAGCGCGCACAGCACGACGTACACCATTAGGACGGCATTCAGGCGTTTGGTTAACGATGTCAGTTGTTCGGTCGCGTTCATATCATTCCTCATTTGTGCAATGGCACGATGATCACTTGCGCACTTCCGGAACCGCCGGTTCAACGATGATCCGTCGCGCCCGAACGAACCGATGAAGTAACGCCTCCTCGAACACCGGCGACGCTGGATCGAAACTGCCGAACTGCACCCGGCCGGAGCTGTGAATGAAGCCCTTGTGTTCCAGATAGATCCCGACGTGCGTGATCCGCTCTTGTTTGTCCGCCGTTGCCTTCTGGCCAAAGAAGAGCAGGTCTCCCATGCGGGCATGTTCAAAGTTCGCTCCGACGTCGATATCTTCCCCATTGTGGATCTGCTGACTCGCGTCACGGCTCAATTCCAATCCATTCAGCCGAAACACCGTCTTCGTGAATCCGGAACAGTCCATCCCTTTTCCGGAAGTCCCGCCCCACAGATATGGAACGCCGAGGAACATTTTCGCAGTCTTCGCGATGTTCGCACCCGTCAGGCGACGCGTCTTCTTCCACGATTCATACTCCTCGACGAGCGATGAGGGAACGTGTCCCGTCCGACCGTCCGCCAATGCCACCGCGGTCCATGCTCCGGACTGTGCCCCGGCTTTCAGGATGCAACCGGCAACCACATCGCACACGGGAAGCGATGCGGCATCGGGTTGTTCTCGAACGACGCCGAAGTAATCGGTGACGATCACCTTCGTCGCCGCTGCCCACGCATCGACTTCCGCTTTCGTCATCGCCTGCACCGACGACCGGGGAAGCCATCCGAGATAATGATCGGGCATCTGAATGTAGTAGTGGCCCGAGGCTGACTTTAGTAGCTTGACCGCCGTTCCCATGAGCACTTGCGTGGAGAGTTCCTCATCGTTATCCGGACGGCTGCGGACGTTCCCCACACTGAGAATCACGATCCCGTACAGTTTCTCCCCCAATGCCGTATCGGGGAGCATCCGCATGCTGTCGACCACCGCGGACGCCGTGGCCTTCTTCACGCCGTCGATCAACGCAGCTTTCACCTCAGGATTGTCTAGTTCTCCTTTGAGGACGACGGCCGATCCCTGCGTCGACCAGGCAACATCATACACCACGGTTCTGCGGTCGGGGGCGTACTTCTCCTTGACCGACTTGACAACGGCTTTGATCGCATCGTCTTGTGCCAATGCGGGAACGAGAAGGATGAGGACAGCCAGGGAGGTGCGGAACAAACGGCTGGAGGGGATCATGATCGCTCGACGGACAGTTGTGGACGTACGGACTGAGGGCTTTTTGGGCACCGCAGGAATGTACGTGGATTCCAGACTGCGTTCAACCGTCGGAAAAGGCGCGCTGTCGAAGCCAATCTGCGAGGTCGGACAGGCTTTCGTCGCTGATCGTATGCGGGATCGGGTACTCCTGGTAGGTGAACGATGCGCCGGCGGAGCGGAGCAATTCCTCCGAGCGTCTTCCCATCTCGACCGGTACGATCGGATCTTCTGTTCCATGCGCGACGAAGAATTCCGTCCGTCCGAGGTCCTTCCATCGATACGGGAGCGGCGTTCCTTCCGGCACGTAGCCGCTGTGCGCCACCACGCCCCGAATGCGTTCCGGATGCGTCAACGCCATCGCGAACGACATCATCGCCCCCATGCTGAAGCCGAGAAGAAACGTGCGGTCCGGGTCGACCGGGAGTTCTCGCTGGATGGAATCGATCGTCTCGAGGAGAAGCTGATGGCTTTCCACAAGGTGATCGACGTTCGGCTTTCCGATCTCGAACAGATCGTACCACGTATAGCCGCCGTACGAGAACTTGCGCGGAGCGCGAATACTCACGACCTGAAATCGCGGATCGAGATACGGTGTCAATCCAAGAAGATCGTTCTCGTCGCTCCCTCTGCCATGAAGCAACACAAGCAGCGGCGCAGGGGACGGTGCAGAAGCATCACGCGGCGCTATTCGGTGGAAGAGAGGGGGCATGGGGTAGTTGGGGATTGGGAATTGCGGATTGGGGATTGGGGATTGGGGATTGGGGGTGGCTTCTGGCGCCGGCTCAATTAAGTCGCCTTGTGTTCAATGGGCGGTCATCCTGAGCTTGTCGAAGGATGTCATCCTGAGCTTGTCGAAGGATGACCGAGAATTAAGAGTCGGTCTTCGAATCCACACAAAGCGCAGGGGCAGGCACGCTCAGACCGACGTTCCCAAGAGACACAAGACGTCTTATTGGAAGCAGCACTAGCAATACTCGTCGTAAGCAGCTTTCAGCTCCTTGACCACCTGGTCGACCGTGTGACCTTCGATCTGGTGCCGATGGATCATGTGGACGAACTTGCCGTCTTTCATGAAGGCGAACGAAGGGGACGATGGCGGTTGATTCGTGAAATGTTCGCGGGCGCGGGCGGTGGCTTCGCGGTCTGTGCTCGCGAAGATGGTCACCATCGCATCGGGTTGCTTGGGATGGGACAGCGATTTCGCCAGCGCGGGCCGCGCGGTTCCGCCGGCACATCCGCACGTGGAGTTCACCACGACCAGCATCGTTCCCTTGTGCTGACCGAACGCTTGATCTACCTCGGCTGGCGTGCGCAGTTCCTTCACGCCGAGC
>JALONE010000222.1 GCA_025455125.1 Bacteroidota bacterium | reverse complement strand
GCCCAGGACATGATCCGCCCCTCCGAATACTGATTGACTCCCTCATCCAGCCACGCTTCCTCGAACTCGTTGCTCCCGATCATACCGTACCAGTATTGGTGACCGAATTCATGGACGGTCACGATCTCGGTCAGTCGCATGGTGGACGGAAGTCCGCGCAAGGAACCCCCTGTGATCAGCATCGGATATTCCATTCCCCCGCCTTCCTCGGCTCTGAAAGCAGGATCCACCACCGTGATCATCGGATATGGATACGGCATCAGCCAATCCGCAAAGTACTCCAGGGCGTGTTCGGTCGCGCGCACGTACCGATCTGCGATCTCTCCGAGCCGGTGTTCGTGCGTCAGCAACCGAATAGAGACATTGCGCCATTTCTTTTCGACGACACGATAATCGGGGGAAGCGGTCCATGCGAAGTCATGCACATCTTCCGCCCTGAATGTCAGCGTGCGAGCGGTATCGCCCCGGACGACGTCCGAGACCAGAACGCCGGTCGCACCGACCACGTACGCCTTGGGAAGCGTGATGCGTACATCGTAGACGCCAAAGTCGGCGTAGAACTCCGTATTTGCATGGAACTGGTGGCAATTCCAGCCGTCGTTTGTGGAATATCGCATCCCGGCCGGCTCATAGACTCCGAGTTTCGGGAACCATTGTCCGACCATGTAGTAGTCTTCCATATACCCCGTTCGACGAACAAGCTTCGGAAGTCGCGCTGTGAAATCGAGTTCCACGACGATCGTTTCACCCGCCGGTACCGCTCGAGGGAGAATGACGCGAAGTACTGTTTGATCATGGACATTCCCGTCGTCCGGTTGGATGAATTGCATCCGTGCGGACAGGTCTTCTCCGGTGAGCGTCTTCATCCGCACGACATCGATCCAGCCCCAATCGTTTGCCCCCATCGTGTTATTCCGCAACACACCTCCAGCCTCCCGCATCAGGGTCGTCTCAGAATTCTTGAACGCATTCAGATAGAGATGGAACTGGAGATCCGAGACCGGCTTGGTTGAAGTGTTTCTCCAGGAGACGCGCTGACGCCCAGTGAGGGTCTTGGCGTCGACATCGAGCGTCACGTCGATGGAATACTGCACGATGCGGTCGCTGAGCGGCGTCGCAAAGATCGTTTGCCGGGCGGATGCAGGCGAACAAACCGTGAGCGACAGGATGGCCAAGGGTGCAAATTGGAGCAGAAGAGGTTTCATCGTTCCTCCGACAGAAATGCGGTCTCGAAAGCGTATCAACGTACCAAAGGAAGGAGGGAAATGCAAGGAACACTCCCTACAGCGGTGACGTCAGCGAGGCAGTGACGGCAAGGCTGCTTGGAGGTGTGAAGCGTCGCGTCACATCGACGCGCAGGAAGCCAAGGATCCTGCCGAGCCCCGCACCGACCTCGATATACCAGTCTGGTTGGTCGGGATACAGCGAGCGATATGTGTCCGACGTCCACCATGTCTTCCCGCCGTTAGCGAAGATGACAAAATCGATCGATGATCGGTACAGCGCGGGGATATTCAACCAGTAGAAGGGCATGGCTCGGAAATTGTGCTCGACGAACAGCGCGACCGACCGATCTCCGACGAATTCCCGCGGTTCGACGACACGGAAGGTGCCGTACGGCCCATAGCCGCTCAAGGCGCTTTCCAGTGCCACCAATCGCTGGATGGGGACATTCCAACCGGCTCCCACATCAACACGAAACGAGAACCGTGCCGGCGTCAGTGAACGTCGAAGGAACGTCGGCGGATGCCATTCCGCCTGCACGAGAAGTCGCTTGAAATCGAAGTCACCGCCAAATTCCGTTCCCCCACGCTCTATGTCGAGTTCGACGAAATCGGACAACAGGATTCCGGGGATCGGACTATGCCTGCCGAGACACAGATGTGCGACGATACTGGAGAAGGTCCCCTCCTCGGCAATGGGATTCGGCCGAAAGATCTCGCTCCGATACAGAATGCTGAAATCCGTGTTCTTCCGGGCCGTGGACTCCTGGGTCCGTCGGTAGTGCAATTCCGCGTGCCAGGCATGATCCGGTCGGGTCCGCATTCCCACGGACCAGCCACGAGCGTAATGATAGTCCCAATAATCCCGTTTTGAAAAGAGCGCCGCAAGCATGCCCGAGAGCGGAAATTGAAACAGTTCTTGTGGCGAGGTGTTGATGTCGTCGAATACCGACCCGGTCGCAAAGAACCGGTTTTCAGAATCGATCGGCACTTCCAACGTCACTCCTCCCTTCCATCGACGATCGGCAACGCCATAGCCGACATTCCAGATCACATTTACAGGTCCGATCAAGGAGTCGTGTTCATGCTGCAGGCCCAAATACCACCCTTCAACCCGATTGAAGCGAGGGTCAAGATAGCCCAACAGACTTCCCTGGATCGCATCGACATTGCTGAGAGGGCCGCCGGGCGTGAATTGCTTCTGCAGGGTCTGGCTGCTGTCCAACGTGCTGTATGCGGTTCGTTCTTCTGAGGTGAGCGGCAGAACTTGATGTTCACTCCAGAAGAGCGAATCCAGTTGGTCGGCTTCTTTCAGCACCAGTCGGCGAGGCTGTTTGGCGACTGAATCAGGCAGAGGGAGATTGACGCGGTACTCGTACATCGAGGAACTCGCCTCGATCCCAATGCGCGGGAACTTGAGTCCGGGAACGCCGATCTCGAGTTGCGCAAGAATCCGGATATCGATCGGGAGCCAGTAGCGTGATTCGAATTTTTGAAACTGCTGCGCGTAGCGCAGGTCGAGCGACCGCACAAGCGGAAAGACGACGGCCTCGTTCGGAGTGACGGAGACATCGACGAGCGCGTAATCGTCATCGATGACGCCGATGGTTCCGCGAAACAGCGGCGTGCTGCGCGAACGCGGTTCGAGCTTGATGAGAAAGACCTCCCGGTCGTCGCGAAGCCGCGTTCCCTCCAGACGGAAATCATAGTAGTCAAACGCTTCAACGGACGTCGGTCCGACGAACGTGTAACCCGCCAGCTTGATATCATCATCATACATGTTTACGATGCCGCCAACGCTGGCGAAGTTCCGGTCCACCGGAACATTCTCCGTTTGCCGTCTTTGGCGGATGACCTCGCGCAGCGTATCTCCCGCCTGCCAATATCCCGTGGTATAGGATTCGGTGATCTGCGCGATGGCCGTGTCGCGCCGGATCACCTGGCGTGTGAACGCATCGAACCGATATGACTGCAGGCCCTCCGTCCAACGCTTCTTCCCGGCGATCACCTTCCGCATGATCCCCATCGCCGGGTCTTCGCCGGTGACGACGACCTCGGCCATCCTGATCGGCACAGGGTGCAGGAGAATCGTCAGCGGTTCAGGCTGCGGAGAGGCGACGGCAGCGGAGTCGGTGCGATAGCCGACGTAGCTGATGCGCAGCAGTGCGGAATCGGAATCAAGCGAGAGGAGAAATTCCCCGGCCGCATTCGTGATCGTGCCACGGGGTGTTCCCGCGATGCGGATCGTCGCGGCGGCGAGCGGCTCGCGCGTGACCGCGTCGCGCACTGTCCCCGTGACGACGAACGACTGCCCGAGGAGCGACGGGCCGGCGTTGAGCATCAAGGCCGCGAAGACCAACAGGATGCGGATCATGCGCCGGTTCCTACGAAGAATTCTTGATCACCGACGATTCCAGCACCTCCGCCACATCCTTCACCTGTACACGCTCAACGGCACCTGCCGCTTTGACTCCATCTTCCATCATTGTCATGCAGAACGGACAAGCAGTGCCGATGACGTCGGCGTTTGTCGCCAGTGCTTCTTCTGTGCGCTCCACATTCACCCGTTTCCAATACCCGTTGCACTCAGCACGTTTCTCGGCTGATCGTACACATCATTGTAGCGGCCGAGGTAACAGGAATCATGGAATGTCACCGATGCGACCTGATCGTGGCTGACCTTCAGACGTCCTTGATTGATCAACTGCACGAGGAAATCGGTGTGATGGATGACCGTGTAGTTCCCCCCAAATTGCGGATATTCGTTGCGGAGCATGTTGAAGCAGTGCGGACATGTCGCAACGATGGTCTTCACGCTATAGCCGTTCAGCGTGGCGATGTTCTCCTTCATGAGCATCTGCGCGAGATACTCATTGCCGATGCGTCGCGCCGAATCTCCCGTGCACTTTTCCTCATGCCCCAACACCGCGAATTTGATGCCGGCCTCCTTCATCAAGCGCGCAAAGGCACGCGTCACTTTCTGATACCGGGCGTCGAACGCTCCGGCGCAGCCAACCCAGAACAACACCTCCGCATCGGGCGCCTGTGCGATGAGGGGGACCTCCATTCCTTCCGCCCAGTCCATGCGACTCGACGCTGGAAACGCCCACGGGCTTCCGTTGTTCTCGAGATTGCGGAACACCGTCTGCACTTCCGCCGGGAAGTTCGATTCCATCAGCACCAGGCTGCGCCGCATGTCGACGATCGCATCAACGTGCTCGATGTTCACAGGACACTCCTGCACGCACGCCATGCAGGTCGTACAGGCGAAGAGCTCTTCGGCCGTGATGTAGTCGTGCACCAGCCCCTTTTCCAGCGGTCCTTTCCCTTCCCCGGCGGGCGGCACCCGTTTCGCATCGAGAACGTAGGGAGACTTCTCAGCTAGTCGGTGACGGATGTCGACAATGATCTTCCGCGGCGAGAGGAGTTTGCCGGTCGTATGTGCCGGGCACGCTGCCGTGCAGCGACCGCATTCCGTGCAGGTGTATCCATCCAGCAATTGCTTCCACGTCAAATCCTCGATATCCGTCGCGCCATACTTCTCGACCCCCTCCGCTTCGAGATCGATCGGCTTCAGCGCACCGCGTGGTTTCGTCGAGCTCAAGAAGACGTTGGGAATCGAGGTCAAGACATGGAGATGTTTCGAATACGGGAGGTAGTTGAGGAATGCCAGCACCAGTCCGATATGCAGCCACCAGAACACCTCGAACAGCATCTGGAGGGTTTCAGTCGCCGTGCCGACAAAGGCCGGAGCGATCCAGGCGGAGAGAAAGCGTCCTTCGTCAGGAACAGACAGCAGCCCGCGCGTCGCGTTCTGGCCAAGCGTGCTCAACATAATGAGGAGGATCATCGAAAGGATGAGGATCGCATCCATCTGACCATGTCCTTCCACCTGCAGCCGCTTTGGCCTCAGAACGAGGCGCCGGAACAGCGCCAGGAAGACGCCGACGATGACGAGTCCCACAAACAGATCCTGCAGGAACGCGAGGGGTGGAAACACCGGACCGAGCAGACGGAGCGAGAACTGCGGGATGAGCCCTTCGCCGATCGACTCGATGACCGCAGTGAGCAGAACGCAGAATCCCCAGAAGATGAACGCGTGCATGAAACCCGGCATCGTTTCGCGGAAGAGCTTCGATTGGCCGATCGCGATTCGGAACGTCCGTCCAAGGCGTGCTCCGATGCTATCCAATCGGTTCTCCGGCTTTCCAATCCGAAGGTTCGTGATCAATCGGCGGACGTTGAAGGCAAATACTCCGAATGCGCCGATCAGCACGACCAGAAAGACGATGCTCTTCATCGGAAACATGGGCCCAGATCTCCTACATGGTCATCGTTGCCGTACACACCGTCACCGCTTCACCTGTGATGCTCACTCGTTCGACCCCGCCATTTTTCCGCTCCACACGAACGCGCACACGGCCTGGCCGTCCGATGATATCCCCCTGTTCACCCACGTATTCTCTTCGACCATCGGGAAGGTCCCGAACCGGAATGCGGCGCCCCTGACGGGAACCGAACAATTCCAGGTACACGCCGAGCGGGCCGTTGGCTGAGCCCGTGACGGGATCTTCGTTGATCCCGAACGAAGGGGCGAAGAACCGCGAATGGACTGCCGAGGCTGCATCGACCGTTTGGAGTGAAAAGACACACACTCCCATCAGCTTCTTGCGCCGAAGGAGCGACCCCAGATCATCGAACTGCGGTCGTATCTTCTTCAGCATTGAAAGCCTCTGAACCGGTATGTAAAGATAGAGATCTTTGACGATCGGCATGCCGGGGATGAGATCGCGGCGCTGAATCCCCAATGCCCTTAGAACGTCTGTCGGCGGCTGCTTCAGCCTGTGAAACTTCGGGATTGGGAGATCGAACTCAACGCTGATTCCTTTGAAGTTCTTCTCAACCTTGACGCGGAGAATGCCGCTCCGGGTTTCCAGGCGGAAGTAATGCTGTCCGTTCGAACTCATTCCGGCAAGCCCTTCTTCGGCCAGGGCATGAAACCCCGCGATCGTCGCATGCCCGCAGAGCGGCACCTCCTCCGTGGGCGTGAACCAGCGGATACGTATGTCCGCGTCCTTGCGCGACGGGGGCAAGATGAATGCCGTCTCCGAGAGGTTCATTTCGCTTGCGATCATCTGCATCACGTCCTCACGCAGGCCCCGAGCATCGACGAGGACGCCCGCCGGATTTCCCTTGAACGGAGTGCTTGTGAAAGCATCAACGTGCTTCAATCGATAGAGTGCCATATCACCTCCGACCTTGAAGAATCAAGTTGCGTACTCACTTCCAGAGCGAGATCGCCGTAAGGGCCTTTCCGTCCTTGATGTAGTACAGTCTTGCATCCTTCACAAAGAACGAATCCGGTACTGGAATATGAGCGGACGTATCCAGCACATCGGCATGGAGCAGCCGTCCGCTCGCGCAATCGACGATGTAAATCCGGTTCGTCAGCGCGGGCATCATTCCCGGATTCTGTGCATTCCGCGTGTACCGATTATAGACGACCCGGTCGCGAAGTCGAATCCCCTCCAGATCACCAATCACCTCGAAACGCGCGTCGATCGTACGCATGCGTCGAATGACTGCTTCAGGAAGTTCCTCTTCATCCAATGGACGCGGAAGCGCAAACGACTCATTCGCGTTCAGAAGAGTTTTCTGCAGACGATATAACTCCTCGAGCGAATCAGAATACTCGCGGCGGATCACACCCGTCCGGACATCCAGTTCCAACGCGATCTGCTGATCCGAAACCGTCTTTACCGCATAGACGGAGTCCGAGCTGCCGAACCAATACGTGATC
>JALONE010000221.1 GCA_025455125.1 Bacteroidota bacterium | reverse complement strand
GAGCGTCGCATTGATCACGCCCGTCGCACTCACCGAGTATTGCAGGGAAGCGGACTTCGTCAGAAGACCTTCTTCGAAGAAATCGAATGAGCCGCTCTTGCCGTCCGAGCTTGAGGTTCCGCTCATCCAGGTGAAGTTGTCGAACGTTTGTTCCTGCGCCGTCATGCCATTCAACTTCAGCGTCCACACGAACGTCCCGTCTGCCTGGCGCACGGCGGTCATGGTGATCGTCAATTCCCCCTGCGTTATCGTCCAGGTGAACGTCCCCCCATTCGCCGTAGGCTGCATTCCCTGAAAGAGGCTTGGATAGATCAGCAATCCGTTGATCGCTTGGACATAGTACGTCGGCTGGAGCGCCGGTTCCGCCGTCGATGTCGGGGGCTTGATCTGGATGAAGGGAACCTGGGGCGTTGTGTTCGACGGGCCGGTGGATTCCTCTTCAGCGCATCCGGCCGCAAAGAGCACGAGTGCGAAAACGAACAACAGTGATGACAAGGAACGCATGGGAATTTTCCCTTTCTGTTGAATGATGTGCCGCAAGTATGAACAGCAGGCGGCGAAAAAAGATTCCGCAATTCCCTAGTCGATGATCGGCTCGGCCTGGGGGGGTGCGACGCCAGGCTGACGCCTGTGATGGAGTCGGAAGATCGCGACGGCCGGGACGATGAAACTGAGCGTCCCCAGCAACAGCTTGACCTCGAAGTTCAGGACATCCTCGACTCCTGCAGCCGGCAGGAACGCGAAGGCGACGCCAAACGCGGTTACAGTGAATCCGACGACACCCGCAACACGAAGGACGAAGGGCCTTCGGAAGAACGCCTGCTCGGCATTGAAGCGACCATTTCCGTTCGCCATCCGCAGAAGCGTTGCGAACATGTACAAGTACGGGATGAGCTGAAGGATGATCGTGGATTGGAGGAGGATGAGATACATGTCGTGCACGCTCGAGCCGACGGCGCTGATGAGGATGAACAGACTCGACGCCATGGATTGCACCACGAGCGCGACCCACGGCGTTTCATATCGACGATGCAGCCGACCGAGCACCGCAGGCAAGTAACGGTCGAGTCCGACCACAAACGGGATGCGAGCCGATCCTGCCAGCCATGCGGATGTGTTGCCTGCTGCATTCAATGTCATGAGGAGCGCGATGGGAACGAGCAACCACGGGATCTGCAACGCCGTGACCGCACGCTGAACTCCCTGGAGAATTCCGTCGATGACCCCGATCTCCTCAGCGGGAATCGTCACCTGGAGCGCTGAGGTCGCGAATAGATACAATGTCACCGTGATGAACCCGGCGATCAGCGAGGCGATGGGGATCGAACGTCGAGGTTCCTTGATCTCATCGCCGAGAACAGACCCGAGTTCGAGGCCGACGTAGTTCAGACAAACAACGCTGAGAAGCGTGAGGACGCGCCAGTCATTCGCTATCGCTTCGAGTGAAAAGGACGGGATGAACGCCGACAGATCCCCGCCCTGTAGGCTCACGTATCCGATCCCCGCGAGCAACACCGTCGTCACGACCGTTCCCACAGCCCCGATGGCCTGAACCCACCGTCCCACACCCCAACCCATAATATTCAACCCGGTGATGATCCAGAGGAGGATCAGCGAGACCATCGCCATCAAGCGAGGATCCTGACCAAGCGCTGCGGTGGATTCGCCGCCGATGAATGCGGCAAACCCCACCATATAGAAGAGCAGTGTGGGGACGTAGAAGATGTTGTTCGTCCAGTAGCACCACCCCGACATGAATCCGTGGAAATCGCCGAAGGCCGTCTTTGTCCAACGATAGATGCCGCCTTCTTGAGGATAGCGGTTCGTAAGTTCAACGACGGCAATGCCTTGAGGGATGAAGAAGAAAAGAAATCCGAGGATCCAGAAGAGGACAGCAATGGAACCAGCACCCGCAACAACGGGGATGCTGTTGAGGTTCACCAGCGCAGCGATGAGAAAGAATGTGAGGTCTGTTCGGCTGAGGACCCGCCGCAGGCGGGGGAGGTCGTTTTCCAATTCCTGAGGAGCTCTCCTCTCATTTGATGGTTCAAATATTCACGAATCGCAACAAAGATGCAAGAAGAAAAACCGGGTCCGCGGTGATGCACCTATGCTTCCGGCTGGAACTTCTCCACCTCTTCCAAGATCGTCTGCACGATCTCCTCTTCCTTCACCCGCTTGATCATCTGACCCTTGCGATACAGCACGCCGACTCCTTTGCCGGCAGCAATGCCGATGTCCGCCGCGCTCGCTTCTCCCGGACCGTTCACGACGCAGCCGAGAACCGCGATGGAGACAGACTTCTTGACTCCGGCGAGTTTCTCCTCAAGTTGTGCCATGATGCCGAAGAGATCGACCTCCAGCCGTCCGCAGGTCGGGCACGCGATGAGCTCCACGTTGCGCGATGCCAGATTCAGTGTGCGGAGGATCTCCTTCCCGACCTCGACCTCCTTGACCGGATCGTCGGTGAGGGAAACGCGAATCGTATCCCCGATCCCCTCCGCAAGCAGCGACCCGATCCCGACCGCCGACTTCACCGTCCCTACCCGCGTCGTCCCGGCTTCCGTCACCCCCAGGTGCAACGGGATATCTGTGCGTTCCGCGACCAGCCGGTACGCTTCGATCATGAGGCGAACATCTGTTGACTTCACCGAAATGACAATGTCTGTGAATCCGAACTCGTCACAAATGCCGACATGACGCATGGCACTTTCGAAGAGGGCTTCAGCGGTGGGATACCCATGCTTCTGAAGGATATCTTCTTCGAGCGAGCCGGAATTCACACCGATCCGAATGGGAATCCCGCGGTCCTTCGCAGCCGTCAGCACCTGGCGGATCCGGTCCTTCGAGCCAATGTTCCCCGGATTGATGCGCACCTTCGCAACACCGGCCTCGATCGCTTTGAGGGCAAAGATATGATTGAAGTGAATGTCTGCAACAATGGGGACCGGCGATTGCTTGACGATCTCCGCCATCGCTGCGGCGGCTTCCTTGTCATTCACTGTCACGCGCACGATGTCGACGCCAGCTTCCGCGGCCGTCTTGATCTGCCCGACCGTCCCCGCGACATCATCCGTTTTCGTCTTCGTCATCGTTTGCACGGAGATCGGAGCACCGCCGCCCACCTTGATGCCGCCGATGGAAACCTGACGGGTCTTTCGACGAACGTTGACGCGATAGGTGGGATGAGGAGACCAGGAGGGAAGAGTTGGATCTGGAAGCATTGGGCGGTGGAATGATTGAGTGACGGAATGGTTGTGTGATCTTTGATCTTGGCTTTGGTTCTTGCCTGGTTCTTGGATCTTGCGTTCTTGGCTCTTTAGTTCATGCGCTTACTGGCGTCGAAGAGGATCTTCTTCTCTTCTTCCGTCAGGCTTTGGTAGCCGCTACGGCTGATCTTGTCGAGGATCTCGTCGAGACGCTTCTGTGGATCGTCGGGGGGCGGTTCGGTCTTGTGTGGCTCGCCGCTCTTGATGTCATACACCGTTGCATTGGTCACGTCCGCCTGACGACTGGCGTTGAATGTCATGCGCTCGCGCAGATCGTCCATGCGGGACTTGAAGCTCCCCCGTCCAAGACGGTGCTTGTCGACCATCAGGTAGATGTAGCCTGCGAGCGCTCCGCCAAGATGCGCGAGATTGGCAACATTGGAAGGTCCGCCGACGGAGAAGACGCCGAGCACGATGATGAACATCACAAAGTACTTCACGCGAATGGGGATGAGGAAGTAGAAATAGATGAGCCGGTCGGGAAACATCATCGCAAACGCGACCATCACGCCGTAGACAGCTCCAGACGCACCCACGGTGGGAGCAAGCGTCGGTTCGAAGATCGGTGAAAGCAGCAGCTGCGCGAGTCCTGCGACCACGCC
>JALONE010000006.1 GCA_025455125.1 Bacteroidota bacterium | reverse complement strand
TCCTCTTTTCGGACTTAGGTGCAGCTGAACGACCGACAGTCGAGGGGAGCGGGGAGCTTGCCCCCGATGAGGAGCATTCGATGCGGCAAGCGTTCATGCCCGTTTGGCCGGAAGGCGTGGGGATGACGCATTCCAGACCCGACCCAAAGCTGGCACTTCAAGTCGTTTGGAAATGGGACAACGAACGACGGATGATCATCCTCGAAGCATACGCGGATTCCCAATCGCCTCCCCTCGAGGTGCGTGAGACATCGTTCCCGACATTCGTCCAGCCGAGTGAGTTGGCGCGGATCGCGGGTGAATCGAACCTTGAGACAGGTGCCCGCGCCCAGTCCTTCAGGTAGTTCCGCTGGCCCGTCAGTCCAACTGCCCTCGAAAATATTCCACGTGCGCCGCGCATCGGCATTTCTTGTCCCACGGATTGTCGCATCGCTTGATGAGCGCGACCAGCCTGTCTCCCTCCTCCTTCGATTTTGGTCCCGATACGCTCATCGTCTCATCTCCCCCGGTGAAATTGTCATACCAGGAAACGATGGTGTACGTGGCGCAGACCGGGCAGAGATACAGACAGTCTGTGTTCTCGTCCCCCATGATCGAGCCGGAAATTGAAGCGGCTGGTTTCTGATCTCCGAACGGATGCCTGCAGGAAATGCATTCCATCGCTGATTCCTCCTTGTCGTGCGGGTAACGTAGCAAGAACGGCTTCGTTTGTCAATGCGCGGCTCTTCGGGCGGTCGCGGATCATTTGCGTCTCGAACGGACTTTGTCTATAATAAAAGTCAGACCTCCTGCTTCCGGGGATGCTGGTGAAGTTGAATTGGAGAGACGAGGGCCTCCTTGGAGCGCATCACGCGTTCGAGGGAGGCCCTTCGCTTCTTCTGAGATCGTCATCGGTACCGTTCTGGAGGCTCTCGATGAATCCCCGCAGGCTGTTCCTCCCGCTGTTCCTCGTGTGCATCATGTCATTGGCTCTCCCCGCGTACTCCCTCGCACAAGGGTGGCAGCTCGATCTGACCGCACAGTCCGATCCATCGCCGTTCGTGAGCGACTGGAAGCAGATCGCGGGGATCGCGACCCTCATCCTGTCGAACGCCGATCTGACGGCGCCGACGCCGGTCCGTATCGTCACGGAGGCATTCCGCAATGTCCCCGTCGGCACGCCGATCTTCAAGAGCCGCATCGAGAAGACCTTGATGCCGGGTTCCGTGATCATGCTGAATAACACCGACCTGGTGGAGTTCGACATCGATGCGATCGACGAATCGCTGAAAGAGCTGGTCATCCGCTCCGGACGCCTCCCCGAAGGGAACTACTACATCTGCGCGACCGTGATCGACCCCCAGACCGAGAACGTTTTCATCGCACGTCGCTGCGTCATCTTCCGCGTGACCGATGCCGAGCCGATCAAACTGCTGTGGCCGCAGGACAACTATCGCGAACCGCTCGCGCAATACCCGGAGTTCAGCTGGACTCCAGTCAATTCTCCCGTCGAGTACACGATCACGTACCAGTTCAAGCTCGTCGAACTCCTCGACGGCCAGAACCCGCTGCAAGCCATTGAAGCGAACATCCCGCACTTCGAGACCTCGGAGGTCGGTAAGTTCCTGATCCGGTATCCACTCTCGGCGCAGGAACTCGTCGAAGGAAAGCGCTACGCGTGGCGCGTGCAAGCGGTGAATCAATATGATCTGCCGGCGACGCGGAACAAGGGTTTCAGCGATGTCTGGACGTTCACATTCAAGCGCTCGGCTCCCATCGTACCGCGCGAGCTGGCCGCGGAACTGCTTTATCCCGCCGACCGCGACACGATCCCGTGGTCGCCGCCGCGGCTCATTGCCCGATTCTCGCCGATCCTCTCCGGGATCACGGCGTTCGAGTACACGCTGCGCGTGAGTGGAGGAGGACAGGAATACACGGGACGACGCGCAATGACGTTCGATGCCCGCCAGTTCCGCGGGGGCGAGCAGGAGGGGGAACCGTTCACCTACATCCTCTCCCAGGAGAACGACACACCAGCCGAAGTGTTCCCTTGGATGAATGAGCTCAAGCGTGGGGTGAAGTACACCTGGTCCGTGGAAGCCGTCGGCGCGTATGACGGTGATCAGGTGCGATGCGTTTCCGAAGAACGGACGTTCGTGCTCGGCGCGCGAGTGCCGGATCGCGTGCTCACGAGGATCGGAAAGGACTCGGTGATCCTGAGTTGGGAAAGCCGTCGCCCCGCGATGCTAAACCCGCCCGAAGGAAGTGTTATCCTCACCGGGGGAGGGACCGCACATCAGAGTTCCGCCTCGGAAACCTGGATGTTCGAGGTCTCCTCCGACAGCAGCTTTGAGACGATCGATACGGTTGTCGTCGGAACAACACTCCCCGTGGAACATGGCGATGAGGCATCCGAGATATACGGCATGCACTCTCTGACGATTGCTAAAGCCGACACAGGTCAACGTTATTGGCGGCCGCTCTGGTTGAATCCGGGGGCACAACCCTCAACGGAAGGAGCATATATCGTCGGTCCGACCGGCTCCTACCAGGTCAAGGATTCGCGCTCACTTTGCGCCGCAAAGGAACCGGAAGACAAGACCCCCTCATCGGAAACCTTCTCAGCCGGTCAGGTGCTGACCGTCGGCAAGTTCACGATGGAATTGACCGAAGCGGAGGGAACCGGACAATCGCTGAAGGGGACGGGACTCATCCAAGTGCCGTTCCTGCGCTCGAAGGTTGAGGTCGTCTTCGACGGCTTGATGGTCAATCAGAAAAAGGAAGTGTTCGCAGGAGAGATCCAAGGGAAGCAGGCGGAAGGCTCGCCGATCACACAAGACCAGGCGAACACCGTCGGGGAAGAGATCGGACTGAGCGCCGATCGCATACGCGAGCTCCATGGATTCGCGAGCGACGCCGCGCGGCTCGTGAGCGGTTTGACAGGCTTGAGCCCGATGACACTGCCGATTGGGTTGGATCGAACGATCGAGGGGAAACGCCTGGTCGTCGCGATCATCGGCATGGTCTTCAAGCCGACGGAAGCGGTGCTCAACGCCGTGATGTCGTATGAACTGCCGGCCCTCGGTCCGGACGTCGGCGTCGGACTCGGCGTCCGGGATCTCTGCTTCTCGCCAACGGGACTCAGCGGCGAGGCCACTCTGTATCTCGCCGAAGATCTCGGCTATCGTCCCGATACGACAAGCTGGGGATTTGCCTTCCTCAAGTCCAATAAGGAGGGGGAAGGAAGCTACATCACGTTCGACAACAAGGGATTCAAGGAGTTCCGCGTCGAGGCTGAGGTCCAGTTCCCGCGCGACTGGCTGAAGCCGTTCCCGGATGACGGGCATTCGCTCGTGAAGACTCGCGTGATGACCGCAGTCCAGACCGGCGGCAACTTCCTGGTCGGTGCGAGTCTCGATCGATGCGAGATCACCTCTGCCCCCGGATGGACGCTGCAGGTGCAGGAGATGGTCTTCGACTGGTCGGACAAGGCGAATCCCGACAACATGAAATTCCCCGCCGGGTACGCTGGCGTCAAGGATGAAACGTGGAAGGGATTCTACCTGAAGCGCGCGACCATTCCGCTTCCGCCTGAACTTCGCACATTTGATTCCACATCGCCGCCGCAGCTATCAGTCAACGATCTGATGATCGCCAAAGGAGGATTCTGCGGAAGCATCCGAGCGGAGAACGTCTTCCAATATCCGCGCGGGAATTTCGGCGGCTGGGGCGGCAGTCTCGATACGGTCGCCATCGATTTCGTCAACAGCTCGCTGCGTCGCGGGATGCTGACCGGCAGGATCAAACTTCCGATCGCGGAAGAACCGATGGTCTATTCCGCCACGCTCTCGCGGCCGCTGCCGTCCGATACGGTGCGCGGTCTCGGGTACACGTTCGTTATCAAGCCGTCCGATACGTTGACAGCCGACATCTGGAAAGCGAAGCTGAATCTCGAGCCGACAACAAATATTACGTTGACGAACGATAATCCTGAACGGAAGTTCGTCGCGTCTGCAACGCTCGACGGAAGTCTGACGATCGAAGGGAACATCGGCGGATTACCGGAAGTGAAGATCCCCGGCCTGAGCTTCCAGGGATTCAAGATGCAGACGACGAAGCCGTACTTCACCAAGGGGACGTTCGGCTTCGCGAGCCCGGAGAAGGGGATCGCGGGATTCCCGATGTCGATCTCCGGCATCGAATTCCAGCAAGAGACGCGCGGCGGGAAAGAACTCGTCGGCCTCAGCATGAACGTCGCCATCAACCTCGCACCGGGTGCGCGGGCGATCAGCGGAACGTCCACGCTGAAATTCTGGGGCGAATTGGTCCAGGATGGCGGACAGCAATTTCGATTCTATAGTATCGAACTTGACACGATCGGCGTCGATGCCGACCTCGGTCCCGTCAAGATCGCGGGAGGCGTGAAGTTCTATCGTGAAGACCCGGTCTTCGGCAGCGGCTTCCGCGGTGCCGTTCAGGCTGACTTCCTCCAGAAGATCACCGTCGCCTCCACGGTGCAGTTCGGGAAGGTCAGCGGCTTCCGTTACTTCTATGTCGATGCGAAGGGGATGTTCCGACAAGGGATCGCCTTCGGCACGACAGGGGTCGGATTCTTCGGACTCGGCGGAGGGTTCTGGTGGAACATGACCCGCGAAGGAACCGCGCCGCCGGCCGCGCCGACCGCCTCTGCGGTTGCCGGTGAAGCGCCCGGCGCGACCGCTTCCGGCCTCCGGTTCATCCCGCGCGAGGGATCGTTCGGCTTCAAGGCCATGGTCGTGCTCGGAACCTATCCCTCTCCCGACGCCTTCAACGCGGACGTTGCGCTTGAAGTTGAATTGCAGAACACCGCCGGCGGTGTGACGATCGGCCGCATCACGCTTCAAGGAAACGGCTACATGATGGCGGAACTCACCGCGCGTCAGAAGGCCCGCGTGACGATGTTTGCCGACATTACGTACGATTTCCCGCGAAGCACGCTCCATGGCGTCTTCAACGTCAATATCAATGCGCCGCCGGTGTCGGGTGGAGGACAGGCGGTCATGCATGTGGAGCCCGCCACTTGGTACATCAAGATCGGCGAGCCGAGTAATCGTATCTCGCTCACTCTTGCCGACTGGCTGCGAACGGGGGGCTATCTGATGCTCGGCCGCGATCTGCCGTCGCCTCCGCCTCCGCCACAAGAGGTGACGCGTATCCTGGGCAACATTTACATCGTCCGCGATGCGCGTCTCGCCGCGGGGAATGGATTCGCGTTCGGTGCATCCGTCTCGCTAAGCACAGGGAGACAGAGATACGCCATTTTCTATGGCGAGTTCTCCGCAGGGGGTGGATTCGACATCGCGTTGATGCAGCAGAACCGATGCGCGGGCATCAACAATTGGTATGCGCAAGGACAGCTCTACGCGTATGTGCAAGGTTCGATCGGACTGGATATTTCGATCGGATTTTGGCTCTACAAACCATGCGGTCCGTGGTACTGCAAGATCTGCCGCTGGTGTAAATGGACATTCGTCGGTATTCGCGGAAGCTTCGAGATCCTCGGCCTCAGCGCGGCCGCGTTACTTGAAGCCGGGGGGCCGAATCCAATCTGGGTTTCTGGGACCGTCGGCGGACGATATTCCATCCTGGGTGGACTTGTGAGCGGGCATTGTTCCTTCAGCTTTACGAAAGGCACGGTGTGCAGATTATGAAGCCGATCCTCTTCGCATTCACGATCATCAGCCTGTGTATCCTGAGTGCCGGATCACAGGCACAAGATCCGCCTGTCCCGCCTCCGGCCGCGGAATCGTCATCATCGGATACGAGTGCGATGAAGACGGGGACCGAGATTCCACCCGATCCGGGCTACGCCTTGCTCAAGGTGCTCGCACGTCCTTCAAAGGACTCGATCGTCCTTCGCTGGGCTCCCACGACGCCGCACGGCTGGAGGATCGGCAACCGCTTCGGATATTCCATCGAGCGGAAGGATCCAAGCGGTCAAACCGTTCTGCTGACGCAGCAGCCCGTCATGCCATGGGAGGTTGAGCCGTGGACGGATCTCCTGAATGCCGATTCGATGAACACATTCATCGGCATTGCCGTGTATGCGTTATACGGCGATACCGTGCTTGCCGGAGATACGACGGGACAAGATACTGTCGGTGCGAATATCGAACGGAATACGAATCTGTTTGGGTATGCCCTCTTCGCGGCGGACAATGATCCTGATGTCGCGACGGCCCTTGGATTGCGATTCGTCGATCGAAGCGTGAAGGCGGGAGTTCGTTATTCCTACACGATCAGCCTTGCGGGTCCGCAAACATATCGTATCGATGCCGGCACGGTCGACGTCGTCGCGAGGACTCCGGCGGTCGGACCGCCTCCGAAGAATGTCGTCGCCGTCGGAGGTGACGGAAGCATCCAACTTCGGTGGGAGCCGAGCGACGAGGGAGAATATTCGGCGTACAATGTCTATCGGTCGGAGAACCGGGGCCGTACGTACGACCGGCTGAACTCCACGCCGATCGCGATCGTCGTACCGACGAACCGGGACATTCCCGGCCTGGGCATTCTCATCGATTCGACGATCATCAACTACAAGCGCTATCGGTATCAGGTCCGCGGCATCGATGCCTTCGGCGAACTGGGGAAGGCGGCCGAGGTGGAGGCGATGGGACGGGACATGACGCCGCCGCCCCAGCCATTGGTGATGAACGCGGAGCAGGTCGGCAAATCCAGTCTCCGCATGCGGTGGGAGATGGTCGACCCTCCGGGCGACCTTGCGGGGTTTGCGATCTCGCGTAGTGCATTTCCGGACAGCAGCTTCAAACGCATCACGCGACGACTGCTCCCGAAAACAGCGCGCGAATACACCGACGAGAAGGCAAATGAGAATGAGCCGTATTATGTTGTCGCTGCGTTCGACACCGCGGGGAACATGGCGCCGTCTTTCCCTCTATACGGCATGTTGATCGACACGATTCCCCCGGCGATCCCGAAAGGATTGCGAGGAACCGTAGACAGTCTCGGTCGGGTCACGCTGCGGTGGAATCGAAACCGCGAGCGGAATATCCTCGGCTATCGCGTCCTCCGCGCGAATGCGCCGGATCATGAATTCACACAGCTGACTGGCGCGATCTGGAAGGACACGGTGTACGTCGACTCCATCGCGGTCAACACCTTGACGCGCAACGTGTACTACCGCATCGCCGCGGTCAACACGCGCTTTGGTCATTCCGAGATGTCCCCCTTCATTGCGCTCAGCAGGCGAGCCATCCAGCTTCCAACGGCGCCAGTGTTCACAGACGTCAATGCAGCCGAGTCCTCCACGATCCTCCGGTGGGCGACGAACAGCGGGGACAAACTCCGCTCGTTGATCCTCTTTCGAAAGACCGTCGGCGCAGATCGCTGGGACACACTGGCAACGCTGAACCGCTCGGTCGACTCATACACAGATCGAGCCGTTGTTCTGAACACGACGTACGAATACCAGATCGCGGCTGTCGATTCGAACGGAATGAGCGTGTGGGCGGAGCTTCCCGTACAATCCCGGCCGTACGATTCGGGTGTTCGTCCTCCGGTCCGTGATGTGAAGGCCATCCTTGATCAGGAAGTGAAGGGCGTCCGCATCGAATGGGCGTATGATGCCCAGGAAACTGACCGCGTCTATTTCGTCATCTATCGTTCGGTGAGCGGCGCGTCGTTTGTTCAGTTGCGTTCCGTCGCGGGATCGGTGCGCTCGTATGTGGACCCTGAATTGGTGGGGGAAGGGATCTATCGGTATCGAATTCAAGCGCTGACCCATGGCGGAGCCGAATCACCGATGAGCAGTCCGGTATCGGTTCAGATCGCCGGACAACGCTGAGACATTGAACGAGGAACGGAGGGATCAATGACCACCAACGGACGATTCCTCGTCTGCACGTGCATCTTCTTGCTCGCGTGGGCGCACGAACGGGCGATCGCCCAGGTACCCGACTCCAGCGATCGTGCGTCGGGATTTCTTGACCAAGCATTCAGATTCTCGGGCGAATTGACGGCGTACGGAGAGGTTAACGGGATTACCGGAGCCCCCCGGCGGCGTGATCCGTCGACGGCGAGGTTGTTCTTTCGTCCCACGCTCACGGTCTTCGATGCGGTCACACTCAGCGCGGATCTCCTCTTGTCGACCGAAGGGAACTCTGCGCGCCAGGACATCAATCAGATCGGCCTCCATCCCTCGTGGCGATGGGGACGGGCGCATATCGGTGATTTCAGCGATGAGATCTCTCCGTACACACTCAGCGGGATCCCGTTGCGCGGTGGCGGCGTGATCATCAATCCGGGACTTCTTCGGTTCAGTCTGCTGGGAGGACAAGCACGCCGGGCAGTATACGGTGGGTCGGAGAGCGGTTCCTACAAGCGGTATGTGATGGGAGCGAGCATCGGCGTCGGGGACGAGTACGCGTCGTTTTTTGATGTGCAAGTCCTTCGCGTGCGCGATGATCCTGCCTCTCTCGCTGATCCGAATCCTTCCGTGTCCGCGTTCGAGAACGATTCTCTCGATATGACGTACCAGAATCCGTATGCGACGACGCCGCAGGAGAACCTTGTTGCCGGCATCCGATCGCGGACGGTCCTCTTCGACCGTGCCGTCACATGGAATGTCGAGGCGAACGGAAGCCTCTACACGCGCGACATGCGCCTTGAGGAGGACACCACGGGGAGCGTGCCGGAATTCGTGCGGGGGATCTTCAAGCCGCGCCTCAGCTCGAACGCGGATTTTATGGTCGCCAGCGACATGATGCTCAGCTTCTCGCCGGTCAGTGTGCGGACCGGGTACAAGTATATCGCTCCGGGATACACGTCGCTCGGTGTGGGCTGGCTGACGAACGATCAGCAGGAATTTCTCATCTCCCCGATGGTGCGCATCCCCACGGGGACGATCATGGTGAGCTGGACCCGTCAGAACGACAATCTGTTGGGACAGAAGAGGAACACGACGGTGCGGCAGACGGCCACGGCGATGGTCACCCTGCGGCCGGTCGGTGAATGGGGGACGTCGTTCCGCGTTGTCTACTCGTCGATGGACAACAACGCCCCCGGCGATTCCGCGCGGTACGGGTTTTCCACGGTAGTGATCGGGACGAGCCAGCAGTACTCCTTCAGCCGGCAGTCGACGCTCCGATCCGTGAATTTCGACTACACCTATTCGGGTTCGCTGTATGACCTTCCTGTGAGACCTGATGTTCGCGCGGTCAACCACGCGGTCGGAGTCGGCGGGACCATCGCAGCGACCGAGGACATCCTGTTGCTCCCGTCGGTCAACATGAGCGCTTCCATCGACCGCAAGACCACGAACTGGTCCACGATGCTGACGGCGCAGCACCGGACGTTGGCGAACGCATTGACCTCGCGTGCCTCCGTCATGTGGTCGTTCGACAATCAACAGGCGAACTCGCTTCGATTCCGGCTGTCGTCGACCTGGTCGGTGACTCAGAGTTTTTCAGTGAATGCCGCGGTGTTGTGGACCCGGTACTCATCGCCGTCGATGCTCTACGGGCACTTCACGGAACGGACCGCTTATCTCACATTGACGCAGCGTCTCTAGCATCCATGAAACCAACCATCGGCGAAGTCCGCACCCTTCATGATCTTCGGCGGTTTGTCGCGTTCCAGTACGACCTGTACCGGGACAATCGGTATTGGGTTCCCCCTCCGCGGCGCGACGAGCTCGACGGTTTACGCGAAGCCAAGAATCCCGCGTTCGAATTCTGCGAAGCGAAGTATTGGCTCGCTCTTGATGGACGCCGAATCGTGGGGCGCATCGCCGGCATCATCAACAATCGCTACAACGAGCGATGGCATGCAAAGGCTGCCCGCTTCGGCTGGTTCGATTTCATCGACGATGCTGGTGTGTCAACTCTCCTGCTCCGTACGGTCGAAGAGTGGGCGCGATTGCGCGGGATGACGAGCCTCCATGGACCGCTGGGATTCACCGATCTTGATGGGGAGGGAACGCTGGTCGAGGGATTTGAGGAAGTGAGCACATTGGGTGCGATCTACAACTTTCCGTACTACGGGGAACACATCGAGCGGGCAGGATTCTCGAAGGACGCGGATTGGGTCGAATTCCAGGTCACGATGAAGAAGGAAATCCCGGAAAAGATCTCACGGCTTTCGGAGATCGCATTGCAGCGAAATCGTCTCCACGTGCTGCAAGCGCGTCAGCGGAAGGATCTCCTGCCGTATGCCCGCGAGATCTTCCAAGTGTTGAACGACGGATTCAGGGAATTATACGGATTTGTCGAGTTGTCCGACAAGCAGATCGACAAATACGTGGAGCAGTACTTCGGATACATCCTTCCTGACTTCGTTCCGGTCGTGCTGGACGAATCGAACCGCGTCGTGGCCTTTGGCATCGCAATGCCGTCGCTCTCCCGCGCGTTCCAGAAGAACAAGGGCCGCCTATTCCCGTTCGGCTTCCTTCATGTCTTGTGGGCGATGAAGTATGAGCGGAACGCCGATCTTTATCTGACGGCGGTTCGTCCGGAGGCGCAGAACAAAGGGATCAACGCCATCCTCATCCACGAAATGCATAAGACATTCGTCCGCAGGGGAGTGGACAAGGTGGAGACGAACCGGGAACTTGAGGAAAACGCCAAAGTTCAGGCACAATGGCGGTTCTATGAGCATCGCCAGCACAAGCGGCGGCGGTGCTACCGCAAAGAAATCGCCTGAAGAAGTCCCTGGAGGACTTGCGAAGTTCAAGGAATATCCGTACGCTTGCCGCAGGCGCACCCGAAAGACTGAGACCGATTTTCCCGACTGGCGGGCGAGAACAGCCCGATTCGATTCCGCTCTAATCGATTTCTGCCGGATTTCGGCGAAATTGCAGGGCATGTTTCTTGGTTCTCCCTGGCTGCCTACATCGACCCATTCACAACACAACCATTTTCATCCAAAGAGAGGTTATCATGAGGAATATGGTACGGTGTTTCTCTGTCGCAGGGGCTTTGCTTCTGATTGGCACACTAGCAATCGCACAAGGTGTATCGCTGCCTCACTATGAAGGCTTCGACTACCCCGACCAGGCAATCCTCGGTGACCAAGCTGGTTGGGAGGCAATCAATAATGGGGATACGATATTTGTCTATGCGGGGAGTCTGACGTATCCAGGTTATGCAGCTTCTACGGGGAACAAGATCGCCTTCGATGGCGCGGGAAAAGATCTCATAATGCGATTTGACTCGACTTTCTCAGGATCGATGTATTACTCGTTCTTGATGCGCGTCACCTCACTTGGCTCCCTCGACAGCGGATATTTTGCCGCGTTCTACCAGTCATCAACCAGTACTACAACGGGAGCGCCAATATGGACAAGGTTGAATGGGACCGGCTTCGATATTGGCGTCAGCACTCGCCTTACAGCGGGAACGCAGACTTGGTCATCCGGATACCTCGTCGGAGAGACTTACTTGATTGTCGGAGCATATACGTTCGTTGGTGGAGCCCTCAACGATTCCGGAAAGCTCTGGATTAATCCTGCTCCTTCTTCATTCGGCGGTGCAGAGCCAACTCCTACGTTGACCTCGACGACCTCAACCGAGGCGGATCTCACAAGTGTCGTAAGGTTCTTCTTCCGACAGGATGCGACGACGAAGACGCCGTTTCTTGAGGCGGACGAGCTTCGCCTCGGCACATCATGGGCAGACGTCGTTCCTTCCGGTGGCTCCTCGCACGTCGAGACCATGAACAATGCGGTCCCCCAAAGCTTGCAGTTGGCGCAGAACTTTCCCAATCCGTTCAATCCGTCAACGACCATTGAGTTCGCCGTTGCCTCGACGCAGCTCGTCACGGTCAAAGTGCATGACATGCTCGGTCGAGAAGTCGCGACCCTCGTTGACCACACACTGAACCCGGGATCGTATCGGACGAAGTGGAATGCGATGGATAATCCGAGCGGCCTGTACTTCTACACCGTCCGCGCGGGGAACGAAACGCTGACCCGCCGCATGGCGCTGGTCAAGTAATCCAAACCTGAATTTCTTCCGCTCAGGCCGTCCGCCGGGATGTGAACCATCTTCCGGCGGTCGGTCTGATGTTGTTCTGTTCCTCACCTATCCTGCAGGAAGATCTCATGAGACACCCACTTCGCATTCTCTTCTCTCGCTGGATCGTTGCGGCACTGGCGCTGCTGCTCGTCGCGGCAGCGTTCGGCGGAACGACCGGCAAGATCGTCGGGAAGGCCGTCGACAAGAAGACCGGCGAACCGCTCGCGATGGTGAACGTTATGCTCGAGGGGACGTCGATCGGGGGAGCGACCGATGTCGAAGGTCGCATCGTCATTATCAATGTCCCTCCGGGAACATACCGCGTACGCGCGACGCTGCTGGGATACGCGACGCAGCTCGTGACCGAGGTGATCGTGCGGGCGGACCTGACCACGAACGTCCAACTCGACATGACCGAGTCGACGGTGGCGCTCGGGCAGGAAGTGGTCGTCACGGCGGAACGCCCGATGATCAACAAGGATGAAACGTCGAAGATGTCCATCGTTTCGGCTGAGACATTCTCCAACCTTCCGGTCGTGAGCTTTCAACAGGTCGTCGGACTGCAAGCCGGCTTCGTGACCGACGCAAGCGGAGAGCTGCACGCACGCGGAGGCCGGAGCGGCGAAGTGGTGTACATGATCGACGGAGTTCCGATGCGCGATCCGCTGAGCGGAACCATGGGGTCGCAGTTGGACAAATATGCGATCCAGGAACTCCAAGTGCTCACCGGCGGATTCAGCGCGGAGTACGGCCAAGCGCTTTCCGGCGTCGTGAACATCGTGACAAAAGAAGGTGGCGCAAGCTACAACGGCCGAGTCGAGTTCGAGTCCGCCCAGCTGAATGAATCGCCGTACCACATGGCCGATGCCCTCGCGAATGACTATATGGGCATCGATGCCAATGGCGTCCGCAGGCCGCGGATCGACGACAAAGGGAACATCATCCTCGATATTCCATCGGCCTACGAGCCGCAATCCATGGGTGAGACGCGGGACCTGTTCCCCGACATCGATTTTCTCGGACAGTTGTCGATGAACCTGAGTGGTCCGATGCCGATCGTTCCTGATCTGAAGTTCTTCGTATCCGGTCGCATTGAGAATACGCTCAGCCAAATGCCGTGGGGCTTCAACAAAGAGCGCGAGACGAATGCCCGATTCTCCTACACATTCGGGTCGTGGAAATTCAGCATTG
>JALONE010000220.1 GCA_025455125.1 Bacteroidota bacterium | reverse complement strand
CGGCACCTGCATCCGTGGTCAGCGATCCAACATCCTCGACAAGAACATCGTCTTCAATCACATATCCGGAGAGAACGGATCCAATGTTCGCGATGCGGACGCGATCGCCGATGTCGCACTGGACGATGGCCGCGCCAGAGATGCCGCAATCACGTTCAACTCTGTCGACGCGTTTCACTCCGGTGAGATCACCGATGCGAACGGTTCCGGCGAATTGCACACGCTGGATCCTGGTCAGATCGCACCCGGCGACGATCCACACCTGTTTCCAATCCGCCGCCGTGCAGTGCTGCGCGGTCAGCTGGGCGATCTGGGCTTCCGACAACTGTTGATGAGCCATGGAACTCTCGATGGGATGAATGTTACAATTCCGGCAGCGCGAGATGATCCTTCTCGATATCCTTGAAGTACTTCACGGTTCCCACCTTCAGTTCCATCGTCGCGTCGTCGTCGCACACGATCATTCCCTGCCGATGAAGCTGGAGCATCGAGACGGTCCACATGTGATTGATCTCGGTCTCCACGATCCGCTGGAGGGCGCGCGCCTTGCTGAATCCGCTGATGAGGACGATGACCTTCTTCGCGTCCATGATGGTCGCGAGTCCCATGGTCAGCCCGGTCTTGGGGACCTTGTTAATGTCATTCCCGAACCAATGGGCATTCGCCGCACGGGCTCCATGGGCGAGGGTCTTGATGCGCGTTCGGGAAGAAAGCGATGAACCCGGTTCATTGAATCCGATATGACCATCCGGCGCGATGCTGCCGAGAAAGACATGCATACCGCCCAGTGCCGCGATCTCCGACTCGAACGCTTCACATTGCTGTCCGAAGTTCGGCGCATTGCCCTCCAACAGATGTACGTTGTCGGGGACGATATCGATCCGGCTGAAGAAGTTGTTCCACAGGACGGAGTAATGGCTCTGCGGATGGTCCTGCGGAATGCCGACGAACTCATTCAGCCCGAAAACGACGACATGTTCAAATGAGACTGTCCCCTGTTGATTCAGGCTCACCAATTGCTGGAATGTTCCGATCGGCGATTGGCCTGCCGGAATGCCGAGCACAAAGGGACGATCCGCCGAGGGGTGATAGCTCAATATCTCTTGTGCGATGGTATAGGCCGTCCACTTGCTCAGCGCCTCATAGTTGTCGTGAACGATGATCCTCATGCGTGCTGTCTCCTTCCGTTACAGCATGATGCGTGCATCTGCAATGAAGCATCCGCTCCCTTCATCATTGACGATGAGGGGATTGATGTCGAGTTCTTTGATCTCGGGATGCGTGAGTGCGAGCACGGACAGCCGCTGAATGCACTCTTCCACGCTCCGGATGTCACGCGCTTTCTTCCCCCGGGCTCCGGCAAGCATCGAGTACGCCCGGATCTCCTTGATCATCTCCGAGGCCGAACGAGGACCGACCGGCGCGACGCGGAAGCTGACGTCCTTGAACACCTCCACGAAGATCCCGCCAAGTCCGAACATAATAACAGGACCGAATGAGGAATCGCGCTTGACGCCCAGGATGACCTCCTCGCCGTGCTCCACCATCTTCTCAATAAGGATGCCTTTGATCGCAGCATCCGGCTTTGCCACTTTCACATTCCGGCGGATCGCATCGTAGGCTTCGCCGGCTTCATTGTCGGATCGAATGCCGAGCATGACTCCTTGAACGTCGAATTTGTGCACGATCTCGTCGGAGACGACCTTCATCACCACGGGATACCCGATGCGCGCCGCCAACGCGAGGGCTTCCTGTTTGCTCATCGCCAATCCGGACGGCAGGACAGGAATTCCATACGACGCAAGGATCTTCGTCGACTCGGTTTCCGGGAGATAGGTCCGTCCAGCGATCCTCGCATCATCGAGGAGTCGTCGCACGGTGGCATCGTCTACGTCGGTGAACTGCGCAATGGGCTCGGGGGTCTGGTCGCGATACTGCTTGAAGAAGAGTGCGCTCGCGAACGCCCGGGCCATAGACTCCGGGAGGATGTAATGCGGGATATTGCGCCGCTGCAGAATGTTGATTCCGACCGCGACGTCGGTCTCGCCCATGAAGGACGCGTACACCGGTTTGTCATATTTGCTGATCGTATCGCACACCTCCTCGGCGATATTCTCGATGTCGGTCATCGATTGCGGCGTCAGAATGACAAAGACGCCATCCACGCCGGGATCCTGCAATGCCCCGCCCAATGCGACCTTGTACCGATCCGCCCGCGCGTCGCCGATCACATCGACCGGATTCTTGATATTCGCGGTTGCCGGCAGGGTTTTGCGGTAGATCGAGAGCGTTTCTTCGGAGAACTTCGCCATGTTGAGTTGCTGCTTGACGGTTGCATCGGTCGCGAGGACGCCAGGACCTCCGGCGTTCGTGACGATTGCAACGCGCTTCCCGCGCGGAAGCGGTTGGTAGGAAAGCGCGATGGCGTTGTTGAACATCTCCTCGATCGTTGTGCAGCGGATCATGCCCGCTTGCCGCAGAGCCGCATCGCAGACTTCATCGCTCCCCGCAAGTGAACCCGTGTGCGAAGCCGCAGCGGCCGCCCCCTCGCTTGTTCGTCCCGATTTCAGGACGAGGATCGGCTTCCCCGATTCCGTCGTGATCTCATGCGCCGCTTTCATCAGCGCATCGCCGTCGCTGATCTCTTCGAGATAGAGAAGGATGACCTTGGTCTTCGGATCATCCTTCAAATAGTACATCAGGTCGATCTCGCTGATGTTCGCCTTGTTCCCGAAGCTGACGAACTTGGAAAATCCGATATGTTTTGCGCGCGCATAGTCGAGAACAGCCGTGCACAGCGCACCGCTCTGTGAGAGGAACGCGATGTCCCCTTCCTGCGGCATCTTCCGCGCGAACGAGGCATTCAGATGAGAAAGTGGATCGGTGTTGATCACGCCGAGACAATTCGGTCCGATGAAGGAGATGTTGTACTTCTGCGCGATCGCCTTGATCTCCGCCTCGCGTTGAAGGCCGATCCCGCCGATCTCACGGAATCCGGCGGAGATGATCACCGCGGACTTCACCCCCTTCTGTCCGCATTGTTCGAGTGCGAGATTGCACACCGTGCTCGGAAAGACGAGAATGGCGAGATCGACCGGGTCCGGGATATCGATGATGTACTTGTAGGCGCGGACGCCGGATACGAATCGCTCTTTCGGGCTGACCGGATAGACGATTCCCTGGAAATTGTCGCGCAAGATGTTGACGAAGATATCATGCGGAACCGTTCCCACGACCCGGTTCGTTCCGAGGACGGCGATCGACTTCGGATAGAAAACGTGCTCGAGATCTTTAGGCGGGAAAGACGGGAGTTCAGTCATGCGGCCTCCGCGCGCTCACTTGAGATAGCCGGCGATGAAGTTCACGGCCGCTTCGACCGTTTGCACTTCGCGGGCCTTCTGCTCGTCCATCTCGATGTCGAACTCTTCCTCGAACGCCGCGATGAGTTCCAGGCTTTGCATCGAATCCGCCCCCAGGTCGAACGCGAAGTTCGCCGTGGGAGTGATCTCCGCAGGATCGACCTTGAGGACGGTCGTAGTGACCTTTTCAACGCGTGCTTTGATCTCAGATTTCTCCATCTTCATTCTCCATAGTGCGGGATGATGTGATGCAGCAATTCGTCGAAACTGAACAGCGCAAGTCGATGTCGCGGCGAGGCCTGGCGCGTTTTGTTGGGGGGAAATGTCGCTATGGCATGTTGATCAGAGTTGAAGGAAAGGGTCGATTTTGGGGGAATGGTGCTCCGAGATGGTACGAAAGGGTGGAATCAAAGGCAATGCAGATCCCGGACCCGTTCCCGGATCAAACCCCGGGTTGGTCCCGGGCTCCAGCCCGGGTCAGTCACCACAGAAAGCGGGATATCAGGCCCGATTGCAGATTCCTCCGTACTTT
>JALONE010000219.1 GCA_025455125.1 Bacteroidota bacterium | reverse complement strand
CTTTCTGCTTGGGATTGCCGGACACGTCCCGCACGAACTGGTCGAACGCGCGGTCCAACAAGGCGTCGCTTCCGAGAGAAACCTCGATCGTTGGAGGAAGTCCGAACTCGACGGCAGAAGCCCGGAAGACGCGCGTCAGGAAGCTGTCGATCGTCTGGACCTGAAAGAAGGTGAACTCGCGCAGGATCGTCTCGACCAGTCCCTCCGCACGCGCCTGGATCGTCGACGCGTCCGCCGACACGATCTGTTGAAGGGACTGGATCGTTTCCTCATCGCCGAGAGCGGCGCGTTTGAGCGTTTCGAGGATGCGTCTCCGCATCTCCGTCGCCGCATTGTTCGTGAACGTGATGGCGAGGATGTTCCGCAGGCGGTTATTCGGCACGCGCGGCGAAAGGAGAAGCTGGAGCAACTGCTGCGTCAGGGTATGCGTCTTCCCCGAGCCGGCAGACGCCGAGATGATCGGGAAGCGCGGGAACCGCAGGGCCGTATCGGGAGGAAGAAGGAAAATAGTGGGGATTGCAGATTATTGATTGTTGATGGGTTCATCTTACAAAAGAATCCTCGGACGTGCGAATCATTTTATGATGCAATATTGGGGCACGGAGAGGGACGACGAAGCCGGGAGGGCGAGGAGCGCGACCCGGCTTCGACGGGAATGCGTGACGGCGTTGCCGATCAGTTCGGATGCAGGTGCTGCCGCAGGTCCAGTTCTTCCTTCGGCTCGTAGGCGATCGGGTGGCGGAGATCCTTGAGGGAAAACTCCAGGAAGATATGATGCCCGTCGTAATCGAGAACCCGGAGATCGTCCTCCTGCTTGAGATCGCTCATCGTGGTGTCGTAGTGCGTCCCATACTTCTTGCGCACGACGGACTCGGGGATCTCATACGCAATGAACTTCTTGATCCCTTTGGCAGCGAGTTTCTTGACGAGATTGCGGTTCGTGAAGGAGTCGTACGAGGTAAGGATGAGGACGGGTCCTGATCCTGTGAAGAAGATGCCGGCTTTCATGGGACACCTCCGTTCAGTCGTTCAGAGAAAAGAACGCGGGACGCACACTGGAAAACTACTCAGGCGACCGGCCAATGTCAAGCTCGTCTTACTTCTTCTCCTCAATCGTCAGCGAATAGTCCCATTTGTCGAAATAGATGTTCCCGCCGGACCACTCCACTTCTCCCCGTTGGAAATCCACAACGTCCGACCGGAAGTACTGTTTCGCCGGCTCCAGCGTCTGGCAATGATCGCTGTTCGCCGCAATGCGATATTGATCGAGTCCGCCAAAGTAGAAGTCGCGGATCGCCCGTTGCTGCACGGGCCCCAGCGTTTCGAGATACTGCATCGCGAAGATGCCCATGTACGGATCGACCGGGATCCAGCCGTACGGCGGAATGGAGATCTCGCACCAGTCATGGATCGTCTTGCCGCCCGGGAACGTGAACCAGGCCGACTGCCAGCGCGCCGGAATGCCGCTCAACCGGCACAACGTCATGAACAGGAACGCCTCTTGCCCGCAATCTCCATACTTTTTCTCCAGGCAATATCCGCCGATGTTCCTGATGGTCGAGTATTCGCGCGCGTAGCTGTATTGAATGTTCTCGGCGATCCATCGATAGAACGACCGCGCACGCACGAGCGGGTTGGTCTCGGTTCCCGCGATCTCCTTCGCCAGCGCTTTCATCGCATCAGTGAACACGATGTGCGGCGCTTCCGCGGTGTACCGACGGTATTCCGGGTCATCCGTATCGTACTCCGCGACCGCTTCGGTGGCCGTGTTGAACCAGATCCCGTCCGCTGTGTATTCGTACTCGATGCGAAACTTCGTCGGACCGGCGTGTGATGCGACGCGCTCCAGATACGCGGACCGGATCGGACTCTCGTCGGGGGCGATGGAGACGACCGGAGGGTCAGAGGCCACGAGACGGAACTCGCGCTGGAACGGATAGGTGCGCGGGACCGGCAACCAGGCACGAACTGTCTCCCCTGCGGGAACGGCGCCGCTGTCGATCGTTAACGTCATGACCACGCGAAATGTCTTTGGATGCACGTAGGGTTCGCCCGACGCCATGGATGCCTTCATGATGTCGATGCAGTTCTTCCACACCGCACGGTCAAATGCCGAGTCGTTCGGTGGATTGACGCGTCGCGCCGCGATCTCCGGATAGCGCCAGAACAGGTTGCTCCGGCTGACGTTCAAATATCGCAGCTCGCCGTCGATGGAGCGTTTGTCGAATTTCCCCTCTGCATCCCACCGATCGAATTCCTCGCGCGTGACGTTCTTCACAGAGCGCTGCACCTGTGCGAAGAGCCTGTCCGCGGAATAGCTGTAGTCGAACCGGATACGGTCGAGCCGCTCGATCTCCCAGGCGAGAGCGCGTTTCGCATCGGCGGAACGTCCGGGCTGGTTCATCCCCGACGTGAGTAGCGCCGCGGCTTCGGAGAATTTCCCCGACTCTTCCAGCGTGCGAGCCTGGGTCAGCACATCCTGTTGCGCCCGCAGCTGCACTATCACCAGGAACATGAACAGCAACGATCGAATACCAGTACTCATGCCGATGCCCATGGGCATTCCTTTCATCCGGTCAGATCCACGTTGCGCGGCCAAGCCGCTCAAGTTCGGTCACGGCGTAGGCTTTCCCCGCATGGTCGCGCAGCTCGCTTAGCGGCACGTACACCCGCAAGAAGGATCGCTCCGTCGGCATATTGAAGCTGTCGATGGTCACCAGGAAACACTCGACGCGGAATTCATCAATATGCACGTCGAAGTCTGCAAGCCACGCCTCTTCCTGTAAGAATTGAAAGAGGTCGTACACCTGTTGGAGAACGCGCACTCGGCCGTCCACGGATTGAAGGCCGTCGTTCTTGAGGGAGGGGAACAGGAGTTGGAACCGAAGTTGCCGATCCTCCGGATCGACGAAGATCTTGCGGACATGCTCATAGCGTTCGGCCGTGCCATCGCGGAGCGAATTGACCCGCAGAGCGTCCGCAACGTCGACCGATTCTCCCGCACTCAGTCGTTCCAGCTCTTCCTTCAACTCCATCCGTTCGACCGGCTTTGCTTTCTCCCGCGGGTGCGTCGACAGCGGATCCGGGGCGACGATTTGCTTCGGTTGTTTCCGAGACTCCGGGGCCTTTGCCGCCTCCGCGCGACGGATCGCGGGATCCTCCAAACGAAGGCAGGCAAGCCAGAACGGAAGCATGTCGGAGAAATCGATGGCTTCGTAGTACTCCTCAATATAGTACGTCAATCCGGCGAGTGCGAGGACAAGGAGGAGAAAGCCGATCCAATCCCAAATATCTCCATCGTCAACCATGGCCAGCAACGATGCACCGATGATGAAGGCGACGCCGACGACGGCGATCAGCGCGACATACGCCACCAGTCCAAACAACCAGGTCGTTCCAGAGGGGATCTTCCGTTCCCACGCCAACGATCGAAGGACGCGGAGCAGACCGAACGCGACGGCAAGGATGACATACGCAATGATGAGTTCCAGCATGGCCCTAAGAGGAGAGAATGACTACATCCCCGATTTCGACCCGAGAAACTGCCTGGCATAGAGCGCCCCACCGAGCGACAAACCCATGACCGGGATAAGCAGGAGCAACGCGATCAGGTATCCGTTCGGGTCGAGCGGATTGATGCGCGTTGCGAAGAACGTCGGAACTCCGCCAAGGAAGAAACCCATCGCAAACGTGACCACCCGGTTCTTCTTCGACAATCCGTGATAGAAGAAGAAACTGGCAACAAGCCCGTCGAGGATCGGAATACGAAGTTCGGGATTCTGCCAGATGCGTCCCCAGATCCAGATGCAATAGACCGCGATCACGGAACACACCAGGAAGTACCAGCCAAGGAAGAGGATCCAGTACAGATCTTCGGGAGTGGAATAGCTCGC
>JALONE010000218.1 GCA_025455125.1 Bacteroidota bacterium | reverse complement strand
TTGAACTGCGGCCAACCCTTTTAACTTCTGATTCTTGACTTCCGCTGTATGCTCCAGGCTCCAGGTCAACGGCTTAAGGCTCTCTGGGCTCCGGGCTTTGCTCCGGGCCTTGCTCTGGGCTTTGCTCTGGGCTTTGCTATGGGCATTTCAGCTGCCTTTGGTCTGCTCAATTGTCCTCCTTCTCTCCGAACACCAATGCTTCATACACATAGATCTCCGCATCCTTCCATCCATCCCATCCAAGGCCGGCCTTATCCTGCGCGCAGTGTCCCAGAAACTCTCCTTTCGTCCATCCGGTTTCCGTGGCCACCTGCGGCAAGAACGTCCCGGTTCGGTTTCCTTTCTTGATGTAAATTCCATGCTTGCCCATCTGGATCTCGTCGATCGAGGAGACCTTCTTCATCGGTGTGAGCACTGAGATTTCGATATCGAGCTGATCCATCTCGCCTTTTTGGACGGGCGGGAATCGCGGATCCTCCGTTGCCGCGGCGATCGCCATTTGCTGAACGACGCGATACAACGGTTCCGTCCCATCAAACCGACCGATGCATCCGCGGAGTTGTCCGGATTCTTTCAACGTCACAAACGCGCCGCAGGGAACCTTCAATGCGGGCGAGAGTTCTCGCTCGTCCACGCTGCGAACGCTCTGACCTGCGACACGGCATTCGATCGTCGAACGCGCGAGATGTAAGAGCGCCGCCCTATCCTGTTTCGTCAGTTCGAATCCCGTCGACCGATTCTCTTGTTCAAGCGTCACGGCGATCGCATGATAGCCGACAACGCGACTCCTGTCGCCGCCGGGGACATCACCGGAATGTCTGTACTGAATCCGATGATAGCGTGCATCCGAATCTGCCTCGGTCATTGCGAGCAACGTCAGAACCGCCGGCCATCCGCACATGCTCGTCGCAAGTCCGGGGATTCGCTTTCGTCCGTTCGCCTGCAACGCCGCAAGCAAGCGGTCTGTGGAATTCGAACACACGGCGTCGGCGGTGGCGGCATCGATTCGCGTTGCATCGTCAGCCGACGGGTAATGCGAGAAATCGGTGCTGACGACGAACAGGTTCTTTCGAGAGAAATACGGTTGAAGCAGCCGGGCGATCGAACGACAGGTGTTCGGATCGTCCGATGCGATCACAATCGGCACGATGGTGAACGGCCTCTTCAAATGATATTGCAGAAAGGGGAGTGTGACTTCGATGCAGTGTTCATCGCGATGAGCATCGACGCGGTCAACGAACAGCGGTGATCTCCGAATCAGCTCCCGGCCCAGCGCCGTGTCGACAGGAACCGTGCCGAGTGGCGTCAGGAAATTGCCCGAGACATACACCGCAGCGCCATCAAAACCCACGCGATGACTTGGTCCAAGGATGAAGATGTTCTCGAATTGCGCGTTGGGATCGATCTGATTGAATGCAGACGCGGCAACTTCTCCGGAATACACATATCCTGCGTGCGGAACGATGAGAGCAGCCAGATGGGGATACGAAGCGGACGGACGCGCGCGGGCAAAGAGCGATGCAAGGTCAGAGCGCAGCGTCGAGCGTTCACCGGCATAGAACGTTCCCGCCACTGCGGGCACGCGATTGACGATCGCCGATTGGGCAGGAAGGCGAAACGGGAGAACGAGAACGCCGAGAAGGAGCAGAAGCACGCGGAGGACGATTCCCATCAGACACCTCCGGAATAGGGGAATAGACTGAGTCAGCGCGGCGAGATCATGATTTCGTTCGTTCCATTGCCTTGCGGAACGCCATCGCGGGTCCCCAGTGCCCCTTTCGATGAAGCCACAGGGCAATGGCATGCGGATCGATCATTCGTGCCAAGGCGAAGAGCACCCACCCGATGGTCAGTGCGCGAAAGGCGATCCAGAAGATGTGTTCCCACGTTGTGCCGGAAGCGAGGAGCACGAGCGCGACAAGGACAATGGGGATCCAGAAGTGAGGACGGAGGACGTCTCGCAAGCCGTCGCGCACGGCGTGATGCTTGGTATGACCCTGCTGAGAAAGGCGACTTCGTTGTGCGCTTCGTCGAATGAAGGCGATGATCCGTTCAGATGAATGCTGCCGATGGATCCATGCGAGAAGTGTGACCCCGGCTGAAAAGCATCCCCAAGCAGTTGCCCACAGGAGCAGCAACGTTACGCTGGTGACGCTCCCAAGGTTCAGCTCCCGGATCAGCCATTGGAGAATGGTGTCATATGCAAGCAAGAGATCGCCGCCGATGAACAAGTATTGGAATAGAATGCCCAGCGTGGCGGCCCATGCACCCACCAGCCATCCCCCGACGATGAGGCCGAAAACGTTCCATCCGAGAAATGCGACCGCAGCACCGAAGAATATTCCCTGTGTTGAAATGGCGAGCATGGGACGCAGTCTATTGCCCATGGGGGAAAATGCTTTCAGTCCGGCGGAGATCAGCGGCACGCCGACGACTCGGCTTTGTTGCTGGATGCGTTCTCCTGCATACATCATGACAACCGACTGAACGGAAGAGAGGAAGAGCCCGCGAAACGGGATCTGCGCCGCATGAAGCGCCGACCCGACGAACGCTTCAAATCCTCCGGCGGCCGCGCCAAACGCGCCGATGATGGTCCAATCTGCGTGATGAAGACAGACGTTCTTCAGTCGCGCAAGGGCGTCCTTCGAAACCGCATCGACGATCACATCGAACTGGATCCCGAGCCGGTTCTGTACCGCGTCTAGATAGGAATCGCGGACAGCAATGACCATCACTTCAGCATTTGCCTGGCGGAGTGCATCCCAGTGGCGCGCGTGGCCGTCTCCAGCTGCTTCCATCGGACCAAATTCATCGAGCACGAGCGCACCGAGCGGTGGCGCGGTCGCAAGCGCTGCTGCCCATTGTCCAACCTCGCGAGCGGTTTCGGAATCGAACTCATAAGGCGGCTGGAGGGAGTTGCTGCGTCGGGCGTACGGGCGCTGTTCCTCCGTTGCGACCCAGAGGAGATCGTAGCGGTTCGCTCCCCGTTGGGCCTGGATGCGGTCGATGGGGAGCGCGAGGAACCCGTCAACGCGGCGCTCATTGCTCTTTGCCCACTGGACGAGCTGGGAGAGGAGACTGGTTTTGCCCGATCCGACCGGGCCGGTCACGGCGACGAAGGTCATGGTGAAAGATACGAAGGGAAGAGGAGAAAATGGAGGGGTATGCACCGGGAACATTTCCCGGTCGTTCACCGGGAAAGTGACCCGGTCATGTATCGGGTCAATGACCCGGTTCGACGTTGAACCATTGGCTCAGGTTACAGCGGGGAATCTCGCACCCAAGGCTCGGGAAGATGGTCGGGTCATTGGTCGGGCCTGAGGTTCCGTCTCGGCAATTCAGTGAGATTTCGTGGTGGCCTTGAACTACGGCCAACCCTTTTAACTTCTGACTCTTGACTTCCGCTGCATGCTCCAGGCTCTAGGCTCAACGGCTCGGGGCCCTCTGGGCCTTGCTCTGGGCCTCGCTCTGGGCTTTGCTCTGGGCCGACCTTGAACCATTGGCTTCGGAACTACCCCGGTATCTCTGCTTCAACCAGCTTCGCAAGAAGCTCAAGCGATTCCTGCCAGCCAAGGTAGCAGGATTCCACGGGGATCGCATCAGGAATGTCCTCCTGTGTGATGGAGAGCTCTGTGCCGCAAGACACCGTTGTCAGCACCAACGTCGTCTTCATGGTGCCGGGCAAATTCGGGTCTTCGAATTCGTCTGTGACGCATATCCGCTCGTTTGGCACAAGTTCGACGTACTTGCCGCCGAATGAATGCGATTGTCCTGAGGAAAAATTCGTGAACGACATCTTGTACGTTCCGCCAACCTTCGCATCGAGGTGATGCACCATACCAGTGAATCCGTGAGGTGGAAGCCATTTGCACATGGCAGCTGGGTCGAGGTATGCCCGGTAGATTCGCTC
>JALONE010000217.1 GCA_025455125.1 Bacteroidota bacterium | reverse complement strand
GCAACGGCTGGAAGAAGCAAAATCTGCGCTCGCGGCTTCGCCCGCAGCGACGCAGGGATCCGGGGCGATGAAGGAGGCGATCGACGATCAGCTGGGACGTCTGGGGTCCTACGAGAACGAGGTGAAGGACGAGAAGGGGGATGCCTCACGCACGAAGAAGGCCATTCAGTACGACAACTACAGAGCGCAGCGCAAGAAGTAATACCTCGAGCATTCCGATTGGGTCGCATCGCCTGAACCTCTGAACGGGGGAACGGCGGTGCGGCCCGCGTTGTTTTCATCAGGGGGTTTACTTGCGGCTTCCCCTTCCCCCAAGTACATTTCGACATTCACGCCGTCTTCCCGCAAGAGTGAGAGATGATATTCAGACGCGTTGCGATCCTCCTGCTTTCCATCCATCTCATCTTCAGCGATTCGCCTGCGAATGGTCCGCTCCGGAGCGCTTCCGATATTCGCCTTGCGTTGAAGCGTCTTGGCGTCGTCGGTTCGGTTCTGTACGTCGCCGCTCATCCGGACGACGAGAACACGGCCCTGCTGGCAACGCTAGCACGCGGCCGCGGATATCGCACGGGGTATCTTTCTCTGACCCGCGGCGAGGGAGGACAGAACCTGATCGGCGATGAACAGGGACAGCTCCTCGGGATGATCCGGACGCAGGAGTTACTCGCCGCCCGTCGCATCGACGGTGCGGAGCAATGGTTCACGCGCGCGATCGACTTCGGGTACTCGAAGACTTCGACGGAAACGATGCGCATCTGGAACGAACGAGAGATCCTCGGCGACATCGTTCGTGTCATCCGGACCTTCCGACCTGACGTTATCATTACGCGGTTCTCGCCTACTGCCGGCGGACACGGGAATCATACGGCATCGGCGATTCTCACCGAACAAGCGTTTGCCGCGGCGGCCGACCCTTCCGCCTTCCCGGAACAGCAGACGTCCCTTCGTACATGGCAAGCGACGCGGCTCGTTTGGAATGCGTTCCGTCCCTCCGCCGCCGATTCGTCGTGGCACGAACGGATGCGCGTCCGCATGGATGTGGGGGAATATTCTCCCGTGCTGGGAAAGTCCTTCTCCGAACTGGCCGGAGAAGCTCGCAGTATGCACAAGAGCCAGGGATTCGGTGCCGCACAGAATCGCGGGTCGATGCTCAATTACTTCCAGCATGTTGCCGGTGTCGAAGCTCGCGCTGACCTCTTCGACGGGATCACAATGACGTGGTCGCGATTCTCCGGAGGCGGGCGATTCGACAGCCTGCTCACGATCATTCGCGAGCAATTCAACGACGAGGTCCCCGAGCGCTCGGTTCCCCACCTGATGGAGTTGCTCCATGTGCTCGACCGGCTTCCGGATGCTTCGTCGCTCGCATTTAAGCGACACGAGCTCATCGAGATCATCCGGGCGTGCTCCGGCCTTTGGTTCGAAGCGAGTGCTGCGGACCACGCGGTGAGCCCCGGAACCTTACTCACCGTTTCTTTCGTCGCACTCAATCGGTCGAACATCCCCTGGGTCCTGGACCATGTCTTGCTTCCCTTTGGCTCGGATTCAACTCTTCGGATCCCCCTGGAGAACAACGTCCCCTTGCGCAGGTCGTTCACCTGCTCAGTGCCTGAGACAACTCCGATCACGGAACCCTATTGGCAATCGGACCCTCGCAGCGTCGGCGCCTACAGCGTTCGCAACACTGAACTGATCGGGCAGCCGGAATCACCGACTCCATTTCGTTTCGTCATTCGCCTCACTTCGCCTCATGGAACGCTCCCGCTGGAGATCGAAGCACAGCACAAGCGGATCGACCCGGTAAGCGGAGAGGTTTTTCGACCGCTGCTTGTGGTTCCTCCCGTCACGGCTGTATTCACGGAGCCCGTCGTTCTCGCTGGTAGCGAGAAACCACGGGTAATCGATGTTGCGCTCCGCGCATACATTCCGCAGGTCACCGGGACGATTCGACTGCTCCTCCCCAAGGGATGGGGCGTGTCGCCACGCGAACAACCATTCACGCTGAACCGACGTGACGAGGAAACAGTCGCACGATTCATGATCGCTCCGACGGCGTCCGCTCGTTCTGGAATTCTCTCCGCGCAGGTCGACATCGGCGGGAAGGTTTACGATCGCGGAGTGCAGTCAGCAGCGTATGATCACATCCCGCCTCAGCTCCTCTTCACGTCCGCGCAAGGGCGCATCATTCGCTCGAACATCTCTGTGCGCGGTTCCCGAATCGGCTATATCATGGGTGCGGGAGATGACATTCCGACAGCACTGAAGCAGATGGGATACACTGTTACACTCCTCGACGATGCAGAACTCGCAACGGGGACCCTCTCGACGTACGATGCGATCGTCGCCGGCATTCGGGCCTACAACACGCGGCCGTCGATTCGCGCCCACCAGAAACGACTGATGGACTACGTGCACCAGGGGGGAACGCTCGTCGTCCAATACGTCACGACACAACGGGGAGAATCCGAGAACATCGGGCCTTTTCCACTCACCATCTCACGCGATCGAGTTACAGAAGAGGATGCGGAACTGCGGTTTCTCGCCCCCTCGCATCCCCTGTTGAACCGACCGAATGTCATCACACAGGGGGATTTTTCAGGTTGGGTTCAGGAACGCGGACTTTACTATGCGGGGACATGGGATTCGCGGTATGTGCCCATCCTTGCAGCGCATGATGAGGGGGAATCGGAATCGGCGGGCGGACTGCTCGCCGCGGAGCATGGCAAAGGGATCTTCATTTACACGGGGCTTTCGTTCTTCCGCCAACTCCCCGCCGGTGTTGAGGGCGCATATCGCCTGTTCGCCAACCTCGTCTCTGCTCGTGCGACCGACACTCACGGTACAAAGGGACAGCCGCAATGAACCGTTCAAGCGATCCCATCGATCCGCCTCCGCTAGTCCGTCGCTGGTCGCACCTGTACGCAATCGTGCTCGGGATGCTCCTGCTCTGGATCATCCTCTTCCTCTGGTTCTCGCGGGCGTTCGCATGAGTCTCGCCGATTGGATCGTTCTCGCCCTCACGTTGCTCGGGATCACCGCGTACGGTCTTTGGAAGGGACGCGGGAGTCGTGATCTCAACGGCTTTCTCCTCGCGGACCGCTCGCTCAAGTGGTACACAGTCGCATTCTCCATCATGGCGACGCAGGCCAGCGCCATCACATTCACCTCCACCCCGGGCCAGGCATTCGTCGACGGCATGCGCTTCGTGCAGTTCTACTTCGGGCTGCCGATCGCAATGGTCATCCTCTCCGCGACGGCTGTGCCGATCTTTCATCGACTGAACGTCTACACGGCATACGAGTACCTCGAGCGGCGATTCGATACGAGGATGCGCATCGTCGGCACGGTCCTGTTCCTCATCGCTCGCGGATTATCCGCAGGCATGACCATCTACGCCCCGTCTCTCGTGCTCTCCGTGATGCTCCACCTGGATATCCGCATCACGTCGCTCATCATCGGCGGTGTGGTCATCATCTACACGACCGCCGGAGGAGTGAAGGCGGTCAACAAGACCGACGTCCTGCAGTTCGCGATCATCATGTCGGGAATGGTCATTGCATTCATCACAGCGGTGGCGCTCCTTCCTCCCGCTGTTTCGTTCACCGACGCACTGTCCGTCGCCGGTGTTCTTGGCCGTCTGAATGCGGTCGATTTTTCGTTCGACTGGCAGAATCGCTACAATTTCTGGTCGGGAATCATCGGAGGGATGTTCGTCGCGCTCGCGTATTTCGGAACCGATCAGTCCCAGGTTCAGCGGTATCTCACCGGGCGTTCCATTGCGGAGAGTCGGGTGGGATTGCTGTTCAACGGTTTGGCGAAGGTCCCGATGCAGTTCTTCATCCTGCTCATCGGCGCGACGGTCTTCGCATTCTACGTGTTCACGCCGCACCCGCTCTTCTTCAATCCCGTGACCGAAGCC
>JALONE010000216.1 GCA_025455125.1 Bacteroidota bacterium | reverse complement strand
ATTGCGGATTGGGGAGACAATGGCAAATGTCCAATGTGAGATGGGATATATGAAATGAGAGATGTGAGATGTGAAATGGGGTATGAACGGAGCGTGCACACTTGTCATCTCCCATCTGACATATCACATCTCCTTGGTCTGTTACCGCAATAGAACGATCTTCCTCACCTTCGTCATCTCTCCGGCTTCGAATCGACAGAAGTAGATCCCGCTAGCTTGTGCATGGGCATCCCACCGGACCTGATGGGTTTGGGCGGGGAGGACTGCGTCAACAAGCGTGGTGACAAGCCGGCCCTGCATATCGTAGATGCGCAGACGAATGCGCGTGTCTGTCGCGATGCGGAATTGGAAGGTCGTCGTCGGATTGAATGGCGACAGCGGGTTCGGGAATGGATCAGAGAAGTCGAACGAGAGCGGCACCGGCGGCGGGGGAACCGTGTCGGTTGCATTGGTCTGGACCTGCAAATTGTCGACCACCCAGCCCCACCCGGTTGCACCGGGGTCCGTGTACATGCGGAATCGAATGAACACCCTCTCTCCCGCCTCAAACCGGTCCCTCATGTTGATCGTATGCGTGCGGAAGAGCAGGGAGCTGCCGGATGCGTTGATATTCCATGCGTTCCGCCATTCCGTGAATCGCCGTGCATCGTATCCATCTTCGAATGGGATCCACGTGATGCCGTCTGCGGTTCCTTCCACTACGCAATAGTCATAGAAGTCGAACGAGCCGAACGGGGCACCGGTCTCTCCGGGTTCCACAATGGCGACCTCGTCGTACACGATCGTTGCATCGTCCGAACTGATGATGATCGGATTCTTCAGCGTGAGGGAGTACTCCGACTGGTTCGCGTACGGGTGCGGCGTGTGGAAGGCCGCGTTCGAGAATCCCGAAGGCGTTTGCTGCGAGAAGCCCGAGAGGACGAAGTCAGAAGTCGGGCCGTCGAAATTGCTCTCGTACCGATAATACGCCGAGGCGACCGGTTCGACAAGCAGAGAGCGGGACCCGGAAAGAAGCGTCTGACCGTCACGGTACGCGGTCACGGACACTTGCACCGTCTCGCGTTGTACGATGGCGACACGCAAGATGGTATCGACCGCGGCGGATGTTGCCCCAAGAATGACGGCACGTGTGCCGTTGCGGAGGACGATCGTCGAATCGTACGCCGATCGCAGGGACACCTGGATGCTCAACGATCCATCGGCGGCTTGACCGAGTGCAAGAACTCGCGGAGCAAGCGGAACGACCGGCGGTTGATAGGAAGCCAATTCCGGAACGCCGACCGTCCAGACACCGCGGCCGTGCGTTGCCACGACCACCTCGTCGTCGACGATGCGCATCTGCCAGACCGCGACCGGCGGCAGACCGTTGTCCGCGTACGACCAGCTCGCGCCTGCATCGGTGGAGATGAAGAGTCCGATCTCCGTTCCGACCCAGATCTCTTGCGGCTTGTGCGGCATCACCAGCAGGGAGTGGACCGCCACATCGGGGAAGCCATTGATGCTCGATGTACCGGAGCCGAATCCGCTGATGTCGGTCCACGACGCGCCGAGATCCGTCGTCCGCAACACCTTTGCCCGATTCGCGAACGAGAACAGCGCAAACGCGGTCGAGTCCTCCAGAGGATGCGCTGACAGCCCGGAGATCCGCCCGAGCGTGACGTTCGGGTAGACGGCCGTCGGCCGGAAGGAATATCCGCCATCGGTGGAGACGTGGATGCGCCCGGCCGTCGAGGCCATGCGAACGCCGGCCCACACGATCTGTGTATTGCGCGGGGAGATGACCGCCTTCCCAGTGATCCCGTCTCCCCACACGTCGCTGGAGAGGGGGACGAGCGACCAGGAGAATCCGAAATCCTCCGAACGCCAGATCCCGGACCTGCCGATGGTGAACAGAAGATCGGGATCGATGTTCGACTTGGCGACCGCCGTCATGAATGGAGCGTTGCCGCTTCCCTGATCGGTCAATCCGCGGTCCGCAGATTCCCATGATGCCCCCTGATTCGGGGTTCGATACAACTGGTTGTAGTACAGCGAGAGAAGGATCTTGTTCGCGTTTGCATAATGCCATGAAACGTCGAAGCCGTCTCCGCCCAGGAGTTCGGTCCACGAGGAGAGCCGGTCGGGTCCTGATCCGCAATACCATGATCCGTTATCCTGCATCCCGCCCACGTAGCGATCATCGCCGTGCATCTTGTCGACGCCGTAGAACTGCGTCGTGTTGTACCCGTTCAGCGTCTTCTCCCAAGTGATGCCGCCGTCGCGGCTCAATTCGACGCCGCCGTCGTTGCCGTTCAAGAGCCAGAACGAAGAAGGTCCCGTCGGTATGACCGTGAGCGAGTGATGGTCAGCATGAACGAACGGATGAACGCCGTCCGGATACCAGTTCGTCAGTTTGACGTATGCGCCCATCGCGAAGGGGGAAGGAGATGATGGGACGACCGTGATCCGATAGATGTCGATCCCACCGACGAATACGATGCTGCTGTTGAACGGATGCACGATAAGCGTGTTATCGTACCATCCCTGCGCCCCGAGCCAGTTCACCGTCACGTTCTCTACGGGCGTGATGCGGCTCCACGTTGAACCGGCATCCGTGGAGATATGCAGCGCGGAAACACTTCCCAGGTCCTGCGAGGCGTAGAGACGGCTGGTATCGCTCGATGCCATGGCAATTTCAAAACGGCCCGCGCCGGGTTGATGGACATACGACCATGTCAGACCACCGTCGTAGGAGCGGATCACGCCTCCACCGTTGACCGCCGCGAATTGTGTAGAGAAGTTCGCCGGATTGGCGATGATCTGCTGAACGCGGCTCCCGAGTGATGCGGGCATCGTCCAGGTCGTCCCGGCGTCGGTCGACCGAAAGATCCCCATGTTCGTGGCAGCAAGGATCAGGTTCGAATTCTGCGGGTCAACAATGATTCGGTTCACAAACCAGAAATCAGGCTTGACGGTCGAGTTGAGTTGCGTCCATGAGGCACCGCGATCGCTCGAGCGCCAGATACCGTTCCCGCGTACAGCGTCGGCGTTGAAGAATCCTTCGCCGGTACCGGCGTAGAGCACGTTGTGATCGGAAGGGGCCATCGCGAGGCAGGTTATCGCGAGGTTCGTCAGCGCAGTGCTAGATTCGATCCACGATTGTCCGGCGTTCGTCGTCTTCCATACACCGCCGCTCACACCCGCAGCGATCCAGGTGTTGTGCGTTGGGTCGTCTGGATCGACCACAATCGCGCGTGTTCGTCCGGAGACATTTCCCGGTCCGCGTTCGATCCAGGGGAGTGCGGTCGCGCGCTTGAGCAGCATGCCCCGGTGCTGACGCGCGCGTTCAAGTTCTGTCACTTTGTGATTCGATGTGTACTGCGGAGCGGGGGCGTCGTCGGGGGTAGTGACGAGAGCATGGTAGCGGACATATTCGCCGGGAGAATCCGGCTTGCTCCAACCGCGCGCGCGACGTTCGATCCGCATCTGTTGGCGTGCCTGGCGCATTCCCTCAACGGAAGCGGGATTCACTTTCCGCGCATGGGACCGATACTCGATCAGGTCGTCGCCCGAAGCAAAAAAGAAACCGGCGGCGGCGGAAAGCAGGGGGAGGATGAGAAGGTGGCGGCGCATGGCGACAGAGAGCGCAATCAATTGCGGATTATTGATTTTTGATTGTTGATTGAGGGGTGAGGCAATGAGCCTGGCTCAGTTTGCTGCGGCTCGGAGGATGAAGCGGGGGATGGTGACGTGGAATGTCGAGCCGTCCTCTCGCTGCATCAGGTACGATCCCTCCATGTAGCCTTCCATCGTTTCAAGGATGCAGAAGCTGTTGTACTCATGCTCGTCGCCAGGGGCGATGCTTGGCTGCTTTCCGACGACTCCTTCGCCTTCCACCTCTTCCGTGCGAACATCCGCATGAGCAATGAGCCACTTGCGGCGCGATAGTACGCC
>JALONE010000215.1 GCA_025455125.1 Bacteroidota bacterium | reverse complement strand
ACCTCGCCGGCGACCGAGTACAGTACATTGTCATACGCATACGCGCTCCTGAAACTCGTTGCAAGCGGGATGTAGCGGAGACGATGGACGATCTGCTTCCGGTTGTAGGTGCTCGCAGGCCACCAGAGCAGATCACCGGCGCCAAGGCCAAGGCCGCTCCGATGAACGAGCAGATCGCGGATCGTCAGTTCCCGCGTGACATACGGATCGGAAAGCGCAAAGGCGGGGAGATATCGGATGACCGGAGTGTCCCATTCCAGTTTTCCTTCTTCCACAAGCAGAGCGAGGGCGGTTGCGGTGAAGGCCTTTGTGTTCGACGCAATGCCGAAGAGCGTACGCGCATCCACGCGGTCCTGCGTTCCCGCTGTCTTGACCCCGTAGCCGTTCGAAAGCAGGACCTTGCCGTCCTTCACGATCGCGACGGCAACGCCGGGAACGTTGAATTGCTTCAGGACCTTTCCGACGAATTGGTTGACATCTCTTTCCGAGAGAGACTGTGCGAACGAAGCGACCGGCAGGATGGTGGCGAGGGCAAGAATTCGAAGGGTATGAGTCGATTTCACGGCGCTTTCTCCCATGATGAAATTTTCAATCTGAAGTATAGGGATATCAAGGCACAAGCGCAACGCGCACAAGCGCTTCCATGTTGTCCTAGCTAGGAAAAAGCCATATCTTACAAAACAAATTTTCCCCGGACTCCTATGACGACCTACAAAGATGCCGGCGTCGATATCGATGCAGGCGAAGAACTCGTTCGACGCATCAAGAAGCCGGTGCGGTCGACGCACAGCAAGAACGTCCTCGCGGACATCGGACTCTTCGGCGCGTTCTACCGCGCCCGGTTCGACGTGAAGAATCCCGTGCTCGTTTCGAGCGTGGACGGGGTCGGCACGAAACTGATGGTTGCCATCGCGATGGACCGGCATGAGACCGTCGGCCAAGACCTCGTCAATCACTGCGTGAACGATATCCTGGTCTGCGGAGCGAAACCGTTGTTCTTCCTCGACTACTACGCGACCGGAAAGCTGTCGCCGACGGTGGCGGAACAGGTGATCCTTGGATTTGTCAAGGCGTGCAAGGAGAACGGTTGTTCGCTGGTCGGGGGAGAGACGGCCGAGATGCCGGGTGTGTATAGCGAGGAAGACTATGACATCGCCGGGACCATTGTCGGCGTTGTCGACGAGAAGAAGATCCTGAACGGATCACGGGTTAAGAAGGGGGATATGCTCATTGGATTGCCTTCGACGGGCTTGCACACGAACGGCTTTTCACTTGCGCGGCGCGTGTTGCTCGAACGGTACGCCCCGGAGACACGCCTGCAGGAGCTTGGCATGAGCGTTGGCGACGCATTGCTGGCCGTGCATCGGTCGTACTTCCGCACGATCTATCCGTTGCTGCAATCACCGCTCGGTCGGAACATCCATGCGCTCTCTCACATTACCGGAGGCGGGATCGAGGGGAATACGAAGCGCGTCGTGCCCAAGGGAAGGAAACTGCACATCAATTGGGGTGCATGGGAACGGCCTCCATTGTTTCGGCTTATCCAGAAGGAAGGGGAAGTTCCCGAGTCGGACATGCGGCGAGCTTTCAATCTCGGTGTAGGATTGGTTGTCGTGGCTGATGTGCGCAAAGCGGATGCAATCATGGAAGCCCTGCGCCGCAAGCGGGAACGTCCGTTCGTAATGGGCGAGATCGAGTGAAAGGGATTCACCGCCATGGTTGAAAACATCTCCGTCATACAGGCTATTCAGCTGATCCTTGCGCCCGGTGTCATGATCAATGCATGCGGATTGTTGTTGCTCGGAATCGGCAACAAGTTTTCCACCATCCTGCATCGCATTCGAGCGCTGAATGAAGAAAAACGGAAGCTCTTTCTCAGAGCGGGGGATCACAACTTCACTCCGATTGAGAACCAGCGGCTCGAGAGCATCTCGCGGCAAGTGAAGACGTTGCTCACACGAGCACAGCTTGTCCGCAATGCGCTCTTCTGCTACTTCATTGCGGTCGGAACATTCGTAGGCACGTCGCTGCTTATCGGATTCGATTTCGTCGCGCCCCAGCTTGGTCTTCGCGTGGCGGTCCTCTGGGTCTTCCTTGCCGGCATGGTCATCCTGTTCGGCGGCATCGTCTTCGCCGTTCGAGATACGCTCAAAGCCTTTCTCGTTGTGCAGTTCGAGGTTCAGGTGGACGATTGAGGACGTCCCCGATGCGCGTCGCCGTCTTGAATGCGGGGGAAGGGTCCGACTACCTGTTCGGACTCATCGCTGGGCTCGCTGCGCAGTCGGACCTGGATCTGGAGGTGGTTGACAGCGACGCGACGCGCGGATGGTTCGACCGATTCCCGAACGTCGTGCATTATCCACTCCGCCGCTCACGCCAACCCGAGGAACACCCGCTCGCCAAGGCTTGGGGGATTCTCCTGTACTATCTCCGACTGCTTTCCTTCGCACTCCGTTCCCGCGCATCCGTGTTTCACATCCAGTGGGACAACAGTTTCTTTCTGTTCGACCGCACGTTACTTCTTGCCTTCTATCGCATGCTGGGAAAGAAGCTCGTCTACACCGCGCATAACGTCTACAAGGAAGAACGGGATGGCACCGGCTCTCGCCTTCGATTCGCGGCGTTGCGACACTGCTACCGCAGCGTCGACGCTGTCGTAGTCCATACGTCGGCGATGCAGCAGGAGATCTGCAGTCGATTCGGCGTTCATGCGCGCAATGTGCATGTGATCGCGCACGGCATCAATGCACGCGTCTCGGTGCAGGGGACGGCACGATCCCCGGCTCGCACGGCGCTCGGGATACCGAACGATGCGAAGGTCATCCTCTTCTTCGGCTACATCGATCGTTATAAAGGTGTGGATCTTCTGGTTGAGGCGTTTGCACAGCTGGCGGGAATGGATACGGCGTACCACCTGATCATCGCCGGACAACCCAAGCGTGGCGAATCATCGGTTCGTCCTGTTCGCGATGAGATCGACCGACTTGGCCTCGCGCATCGCGTTCGACTCGATGCACGGTTCATCGAGAACGAGGAAGTGGAAACGTATTTCACCGCGGCCGACTGTCTTGCGTTGCCCTATACGAAGATCTACCAGAGCGGTGTCATCTTCCTTTCGTATCGGTTCGGGCTGCCGATCGTTGCGACCGACACGGGGAGCTTTCGTCAGGATATCGTCGACGCACGCGCGGGGATCGTTGCGTCAGAGCGGACGCCGACCGGGTTTGCGGATGCGATCCGGGAGTTCTTCGCAGGGGACTTGTACCGCGAGGCGGAATCGACACGCATGCGCATCCGTTCCATGGCGGAAGAACGCTACTCCTGGACCGCGATCGGAGCGAAGACGCGGGCACTGTATGACGCTCTCGTACACCTTCCGGAACGCTGATGAAGAGGCTTTCCAAAAATATGTCCTCTCTGTTCGCGGCGGACATCATCCGTCGCCTCCTGGGATTTGCCAGCATCGCATATCTCGCGCGCATCCTGGACACGTCCTTGTTTGGCGCTGTCAATATCGGCTGGACCGCGCTCGCTTACATGCTCGCGCTGAGCACGGCGGGAGTCGCGACACTTGGTGCGAAACGAATCGCTGCGGGAGAGGATGCCTCGCTGATCGGCGTGGTCATCGGCTCGAGGTTGCTGGTCTCTGCCCTCGTCTTCATTCTGATGGTCTGCTGCAGCATCCTGTTCATCAGCGACCGTGTCACGATGGGGCTCGTCATCATCATGGGATTGAGCATCTTCGTGCAATCGTTCTGGGTGGACTGGTACTATCAGGGGCGCGAATCACTCACGCCGGTGGCGATTGCCCGATCGCTTTCGGCACTCGTCTTTCTTCTGGTCGTGCTGCTGTTCGTCAGGGAGCCAAAGGATGTGCTCTGGGTCGGGGGAGCGGCTCTCATGGGGGACGTGATCGCCGCAGATGTCATGTTCCGCGCATTG
>JALONE010000214.1 GCA_025455125.1 Bacteroidota bacterium | reverse complement strand
ATGAACACGGATCGCCACGGATGAAAAGCGGATAAGCACGGATGGATGTTTGAATCTGTATCCGTGTGCGTCCGTCTTTCCCTGTGACCCTCTGTGCTCCGCTTCTAATGCAGCCTGTGGCTCTTGGTATTTGGATATTGGTCTTGTTTGGTTCTTGTTTCTTGAGATCTTGGCACTTCGGACGAAGCACTCTCCCGGCATCTTAAGAAGCCGGGAGTCGAGCCATTGCAGCCTCCCATTCCTTGATATTTCTCGATTAACTTCGCAATTTGGAGCATGCCCGAACAACGATTCGGGCATTTTTGACATGAACCTGCTGATCCAAAATATCCGCCAGCTCGTCACCTGTGCCGCCTACGGCCGCACCGCCAATGTTGGGCCGGCGATGCGCAACCTCGGCGTGATCGAGAACGCAACGGTGCTGGTCAACGAAGGAAAGATCCGTTGGGTCGGTCCCGCCGCGCAGTTCAACGAAAGCGTGGCCGACGATCTCGAGAAGATCGACGCCTCTGCCTTCGTGGCTCTGCCCGGCTTCGTCGACTCACATACACACTGTGTCTATGCAGGGAGCCGCGAGAATGAGTTCGGGATGCGCGCCGAGGGAAAGTCTTACACGGAGATCGCCGATGCAGGCGGTGGAATTCTCAGCACCGTGCGCGCAACGCGATCGGCAACACGCAAGGAACTGAAGAAGAGCGGCGCCCGGCACTTGGATGCCATGCTGCAGCACGGCACGACAACGGTCGAGATCAAGTCCGGCTACGGCCTTTCCGAAGATGCGGAGATCCGCATGATGGAGGCGATCGGAGATCTTGCACAGGAACACCTCATGTCGGTCGTCCCGACCTTCCTCCCCGCACATGCCATTCCCCCCGAGTACAGGGATGACCCGGAAGCCTACATCGCGCTCATCATCGACCGCATGCTACCATACATCGCCAAACGGAAGATGGCCGAGTACTTCGATGTCTTTTGTGAGCGAGGCTACTTCTCCGTCGACCAAACGCGACGTTTGCTCACGGCGGCTCGTCAACACGGATTGAAATTGAAGCTTCACGCGGACGAACTCGCCGCCATCGGCGCCTCCCATCTCGCCGCAGAAATGCGGGTCACGTCAGCGGATCATCTTGAGCACATCGACACCAACGGCATTCGCCTGCTCAAGGAAGCGGGTACCGTCGGCGTGCTTCTCCCCGGTGTCTCGTTCTTCCTTGGACACGCCTACGCACCCGCGCGCACACTCATCGATGCCGGCGTCACCGTCGCTATCGCCTCGGATCTCAACCCGGGCTCCTGCATGTCGTTCTCGATGCCGTTGATGATGACCATCGCCTGCACGCAAATGAAGATGACGCCGGAAGAAGCCATCACCGCCTCGACCATCAATGCGGCAGCAGCGGTCGATCGGAGTCATGTGATCGGAAGCATCGAGGTCGGGAAGGATGCGGACATCATTCTCTACGATGTTCCGAATTACCAGACAATCCCGTACTTTTTCGGGACGAATCATGTCGCCAAGGTCATCAAGCGCGGCACGCTTCTCGAGTTCTGACACGGCACACATGATGTCTTTGCGATCTTGCCTTTGATACTCTGCGTCCTCTGCGTGCACGCTTTTCATCAGCGACCGAATACTTGGCAAACAACATCGTCATTGGCATCGACCTTGCGGGAAGCCCGAAGCGCAACACGGGCATCGCTGCGATGCGCGGACGGAAGGTTCTTCGCTACGCAACCATACACGAGGATGATGCCATCATCGAGTTCGTCGAAGCCGTGCGTCCGCAGCTCATCGTCATCGATGCGCCACTGCATCTTCCGCCCGGACGGAAGACGCTTGACGACCGCAACGGAGAACATTTTCGCCCCTGCGACCGTGAACTCCAGCGGAGAGGGATCCGGTTCTTCCCCATCACCCTCGGACCGATGCGCATGCTGACACTGCGTGCGCTCGCGTTGAAGCGGAGACTTCGAAGGAGAGGATACATCTGCATTGAAATGTATCCGGGGGGCGCACAGGACGTTTGGAAGATCCCGCGCAAACAGTACGGATTGCCTCGACTCCGGCGCGGACTCGTCCGCCTTGGCATCACGGGATTGGGACGCGGGATGAACGGGGACGAGCTCGATGCCGTCACGGGAGCCTACGTCGGCGTGCTTCACACGCGCGGAAAGGCTGAGATGCTCGGGGATTTGAAACGGGGAGCGATCCTGCTCCCGCGACCACAGCAGAGGTGACCTATGAGAACACTGGTTGAATGCGTTCCGAACTTCAGCGAAGGCCGAAACAGCGCGACGATCGATGCCATCGGCGCAGCGGTCCGTGCCGTGGAAGGCGTGCGGTTGCTGAGCGTTGAGCCGGACAAGGATTACAACCGGACGGTGGTCACATTTGTCGGCGCGCCCGACGCGGTCGTCGAAGCGGCCTTCCAAGCGACAAAGTCCGCCGCCGCGCACATTGACATGACGACTCACACGGGAGAACATCCGAGAATTGGAGCGACCGACGTCGTCCCCTTCATTCCCATCAGCGGCACCACAATGGAAGAATGTACCGCTCTCGCGAATCGCTACGGTGAGCGCGTCTGGCGCGAGCTGAAGATCCCGGTGTATCTCTATGATTACGCCGCACGCACACCCCAGCGGAAAAATCTCGCGGACATCCGCAAGGGAGAGTATGAGGGTCTCGCGGCAAAATTGAAAGATCCCGCATGGAAACCCGACCACGGCGACGCGGTCTTCAACGCACAATCGGGCGCGACCGTCGCCGGCGCCCGCAAGTTCCTCATCGCGTACAACGTCAATCTGGATACGGCAGACCAGAAGGTCGCCCACGAGATCGCGTTGCGCATCCGTGAAAGCGGGCGTGTCAAGAAGGACGAACTCGGGAACATTGAGAAGGACGCAAACGGCGAATCGATCAAGATTCCCGGAACGCTCAAAGCCGTCAAGGCGATGGGGGTTTTTCTCGAGCGGTTCAACATCGCGCAGGTCTCGATCAATCTGGTCGACTTCGAGATCACTTCGATGCACCAGGCGTTCGAGGAGGTCAAGAGGCAAGCGCGGACGCTCGGGGCGAACGCAACGGGAAGCGAGCTTGTCGGGTTAACGCCGCTGAAGGCCATGCTCCTGGCCGCAGAGCACTTTTCCGGCGGGAAGCCGCTGTCCGAGGATGAGGCGGTCCGCCTCGCGATCGAACAGTTAGGATTGGACCAACTCGACCCCTTCGACCTGGCGAAGAAGGTAATCGAGTATCAGATTTGATCTTCGGCACAGAGAAGCGCTCTGCGCATGCCCCAGGGCAATCCTCTGAGCAATGCTCTGGGCTCTGCTCTGGGCTTTGCTCTGGGCTTTGCTCTGGGCTAACTCGAGCGGATTGTCCCGCACATTTGTGCGCTCCCATTGGTTCAAGAAGCGATCCGACCATCTTCCCGGCCAGACTAACATATCATCACAATCCCCAACCATCCCCATGCTCACCTCCAAAACCGTCTCCGACTTCCTCACGGAAACCGCCTCCAATTCCCCCGCCCCAGGCGGCGGCAGCGTCTCTGCCCTCGCTGCAGCCCTCAGCACGGCGCTGACTTCGATGGTCTGCCGCCTGACCATCGGCAAGAAGAAATATGCCGATGTGCAAACCGAGATCGAGGCAGTCCTCCTCAAATCGGAGAGCCTCAGGGAAAAAGCCGCGGCCCTCATCGACGAGGACACGTTCGCCTTCAACAAAGTGATGGCGGCGTTTGCATTGCCGAAAGACACGGAAGACCAGAAATCCGCCCGGACGGCGGCCATTCAGGAAGCGACGAAAGGAGCGACCCTTGTTCCCTTCCACCTCATGGAGCTCTGCGCGGATGCGATGCCCCTCATTCACGTGGTCGTAGAGATCGGCCGTCCAGTGGCTGGTGACGGATTCCGTGTGTACCGGCCGGGTCTCGAATTGCAGGCG
>JALONE010000005.1 GCA_025455125.1 Bacteroidota bacterium | reverse complement strand
CCCCCCTACACCCCCAAGGCCAAGCGTTGCGCTAACGTTGCCGGAAGTCCTTTGCCCAAGATCTTTCGTGCGGCCAAGTCGATATCGTACTCTGCGCGCACGTTCTCGTAGCTCCACGCATCCGTATCAAATACGCCGAAGCTCAACAAGGGATTGCGATCGCGGGGCTGGCCGATACTCCCGACATTGATCAGAAAGCGCTCCCCCTGCTTCACGTTCGTCTCTCTCCCCCGAGCTGAAAAAATTCCAGGTACATGAGAATGACCGACAAAGCAGCCGCTCCCCGAGAACGCGTGCATCGCCTGACGCGCCTCCCAGGAGTCGACAATGTAATGCCATCGATCAGGTTCGTGCGGAGACGCGTGGACCAGAAGCAGGCCATATAACGAAGCAGTCAGAGGAAGGGATGCGAGGAAGTCAAGATTCGCCGCAGACAGCTGAGATTGTGTCCAGAAGATCGCCGCGCGTGCGTTGCGCGAAAAGTTGTCGGTGATGCGTGTATCGACAACCCCTGCATCGTGATTTCCCCGAACGACGACCGCGCAGTGTTCGCGTACGAGATCAACGCACTCGTTCGGATTCGCGCCGTACCCGACGATGTCACCGAGACAAACGGTCGTTTCGATACCGCCCGACCGGATGAGCTCAAGTGCGGTCGTCAGCGCCTCGAGATTGCTGTGGATATCGGAAATAACTGCAATCTTCAAATCATGCCTCCCGCAGGTGAGGGTCCCCGCATTCTTGTACCTCACGCAACCGCTCTTCAACGATGGTCAACGCTTTATGGCCTCATGCCAACCGTTCGTACCAGGAACGAATAGACGTCGGTCAATTCCTCGATCTGCTTTGCTGTCGGCTTGCCGCCGCCATGTCCCGCCTTCGTTTCGATGCGAACAAGAATGGGGTTTGTTCCCGCGTCGTTCGCCTGGAGCGTGGCGGCGAATTTCATCGCGTGCGCAGGGACGACACGGTCATCGTGGTCAGCCGTCGTGATAAGTGTCGGTGGGTACGCGACCCCCTTCCGAATGTTGTGCAGCGGCGAGTAAGCCATCATGTATTTAAAGTCGTCCGCATTGGCGATGGCGTTTCCATATTCGCCGATCCAATATCGTCCGACCGTGAACAGATGATACCGCAACATGTCAATGACGGGCACCTCACAGACGACAGCGCCGAACAGATTGGGACGCTGAAGCATGCATGCCGCGGTCAACAATCCGCCGTTACTCCCGCCGTTGATGGCGATCTTGGGGGATGACGTGTAGTTGTTTGCGATGAGCCACTCAGCGGCGGCGATGAAGTCGTCGAAGACGTTCTGCTTCTTCTCCAGCATGCCGGCGCGGTGCCACTCTTCGCCATACTCGTTTCCACCACGCAGGTTGGCGACAGCATAGATTCCCCCCATTTCCAACCAGACGATCCGCGAGGCAGAAAATCCCGGCGTCAGACTGACATTAAATCCGCCGTACCCGTACAGAAGCGTCGGATTCTGCCCGTCGAGCGCGAGGCCCTTCTTGTATGTGAGGAACATCGGGATCGTCGTTCCATCCGCTGATGGATAGAAGACCTGCTTGGTCTCGTACAGCGAGGCGTCGAAGCGGATCCCCGGCTCGCGAAGCACGGAGAGCGTCGCCGCGGCGAAATCATATCGATAGATGGTGGTCGGAAAGAGATACGAGGTGAACCCGAAGAACATTTCCGTATCTTCGCGCTCACCGGAGAGTCCAGAAATTGAGCCGAGCGTCGGGAGCGGGATCTCCTTTTGGAACGTACCGTTCAGCGCATAAATGCGGAGAACGTGATGCGCATCCTGGAGGTAGGCAACGACAAACTGGTTGTTGATGACGGAAGCGAAGGCGATCGGGTCCTTCTGCTCCGGAATCACCGTTTTCCATTTGGTGGGATCAGCGTCGCGCGTGTCGACCGCGATGATTCGGTCCTTCGGCGCATCGAGATTCGTTTGGAAGTAAAAAACGGAGCCGTCGTTCGCGATAAAGTCGTACTTGGCGTCCGCCTTGTCCATCAGACGGATGAAATCGCCCGTCGCATTCAGCGAACGATAATAGAAGCGATTCACCGGGTCGGTGCCGCGCCAGACAACGAGCGCGAGGTAGGAGCCGTCATCGGTGATGAAGGGAGAGAAGCTAAGGTCGGGAGCATCGGGACGTTCGTAGACAAGCGCGTCGGCTGATTGCGGCGATCCAAGCGTATGCCAGTATACCTTGTTGTTGTAGCTCTCCTGTCCCTTGGGAACCGTGTTCGGATCGGGGAAGCGATTATAGAAGAACCCGGAATTGTCGTGTTTCCACGCGACGCTCGCGAACTTGCACCACTTCAACGTATCGCGGTAGTCCATTCCAGTCACGACTGATCGGACATGCACATCCTGCCAATCGCTGCCGCTGGCCGAGAGGCCGTACGCCATCAGCGAGCCGTCCTTGGACATCGACGTAGAGGAAAGCGCGATCGTGCCATCGCTGGACAGCGTGTTTGGATCGAGGAGAATACGCGGCTCGCCGGTGAGAGCGGTTTGCGTGTAAAGAACAGATTGATTCTGCAGGCCGTCGTTCTTCGAGAAGAAGAACTGCTTGCCGCGATGATAGGGAACGCTGTAGCGCGGGTAGTTCCAGAGTTCGGTGAGTCGTGTTTGGATCTTGTTCCGTCCCGCGACGGTGCCGAGATAGGCGTTCGTCAATGCATTCTGCGCATCGATCCAGGTTTTTAGATCCGGCGCATTCTCATCTTCCATCCACCGATAGGGATCGGAGATCCGTGTCCCGTGATAACGTTCGACAACATCGACGGTTTTGGCTTTCGGATACACAATCGGCTGAGCAGTGGTCGGCATGAGAAAAAGGAAGAGCGCGGGGGGCAGGAAAACGGCTGGTCGAATCTGCATGCGAGCCCTTTTTAAACCGTGACACAATCAGGAACAGAGTCAGCAAATTTACTGGAAATGCCGAGGAAACTCAAGGGAAGGAATAATCGCTCCTATGAGCCCATGAGCCTTTGAGCAGGGACATCGATGCTTTGCTCGCGGCGCAACGGCTCACCGACTCACCGGCTCATCGGCTCACGTGCTCATCTGCTCATCCAATTTTCTCGTATATTACTTCTTATGGAACATTTGCTGGCAAACAGAGAAAAGAGGCGTATTGCGCTAACGTCCGTTGGGGCTGCGGTGTTTCTGACGCTTTTCAAGCTGATCGTCGGCCTTCAGACGAACAGCCTGGGCTTGCTTTCGGAAGCGGCGCACTCGGGATTGGATCTGATGGCCGCCATCATCACCTATTTTGCGGTCACCATCGCCGACAAACCAGCGGACGAGGACCATCAATATGGTCACGGCAAGGTCGAGAACATTTCTGCGTTTGTCGAGACGCTCCTGCTTGTGGCGACATGCGTTTGGATCATATGGGAAGCGATCGATCGCATGACCTCGCAGACGCATCACGTGGAAGCAAGCGTCTGGGCGTTCGTTGTCATGGGAATCTCGATCGTCGTTGACATCAGCCGTTCACGAGCACTCTACCGGGTAGCCCGGAAGCACCACAGTCAGGCCCTGGAGGCAGACGCGCTTCATTTTTCGAGCGACATCTGGTCATCGCTGACGGTCATTGCGGGATTGGGGTTCGTTGCGCTTGGTTATCCGGTGTTCGACTCTGTTGCGGCGATCGCGGTTGCGTTGCTGGTGCTGTTCGTGAGTTATCGTCTGGGCCGGCGCACGATCGATGCGCTGATGGACCGGACACCGAAGGAGTTGCGCGCCAGGATCGAGTCCGCCGTCCGTTCGATCGACGGCGTTGAGGAGCTGCGGTCCGTACGCATTCGTCCGTCTGGTCCGAAGATCTTTGTCGACGCGACGATCGCCATCCGGAGAACGGTTCCCTTCCAGCGTGCGCACGCCATCATGGATGCGGTCGAAGAAGCGGTGCAGGTTGTCCATCCCTATGCAGACGTCGTGGTCCACGGCGAGCCGTTCATCAGCAATGACGAGACGATCATCGACAAGATCCGGATGATCGTCGTGAACAAGGGGCTGCGTGCGCCGCATAATCTGGAAGTGCACGTGACGGAGGGACAATATTTCATCGACTTCGATGTTGAGTATCAGCGGGGGAAGAGTTTTCCGGAGGCGCATGAGATCGCATCGGAGATCGAAGAGGAGATCCGGCGAGAGATCGGAGGGGTTGGGAAGGTGACCATCCACATGGAGGAATATCACGCGTCCGAGCAGGTCTTAGCGAACGTGACGGATTCGGAGCTACGATTTTCGAAGGAGATCCTGGCGCTGGCGGCGAGTCGTGAAGGAGTGAATGGATGTCGCGACCTGGTGATCTTGCGGGAGGGGGAGATGTTCAATCTCACGTTGACGTGCGAGATCGACGGGCGGAGGACGTTGGGGGACGTGCATCGGGTGATATCGGACGTGGAGGGGGAGATACATCGGAGGTTTCGGATGGTGCGGCGGGTGATGATCCATGCGGAGCCCGCCCCTTAGGGCGCCTAAGCCGCTTAGGGGGCTTAAGGGGCTTAAGCCCCCCCGAGGAAAACCTCGAATTCTGACACCCATTCCTGGATTAAAATCGCCCCCCAAGCGCTGCAATCGGACATTTCTCAAATATTCATCATGCACAATTGGTTTCCGCCCTGTTTTGGGATTTCACCCAACGGCGAATCCCAACTGCTATGTCTTCTGCTGTTTCTTCTTCGCGGCCGGGAAAAGCACATTGTTGAGGATCAGCCGATATCCCGGGGAATTCTTGTGCAGCGTCAGATCGGTCGGCGGATCTCCAACCGCGTGCTGGTAATCCTCCGGGTCGTGACCGCTGTACCACGTGAAGGTTCCCCTCCCGAAGTTGCCATGGATATACCGCACCTCGTCCGTTCCCTCACGCTCCGCGAGGATCGTCACCGTCCGCTTGATCAACGATTTGCGAAACGCTGTCGTCTGCCCCATGAATCCCCGAATGATGTTCGCGTGTCCTTGAGTGAGCATGGTCGGGACCGGATCGTACTTCGCTGAAAACTCGAAGAGCGTGAAGTAATCCGTGTTCGGATCGCGGATCGGAGGGGGATCGCTCGGTGGGATGTCGATGTCGGAGTACTCGTACCGCAGCGGATTCATGTCAAGGGTGAAATTCTCGAAGGCGAGGGTTTTCGCAAAATCGAGTCGCTGCTGGGCGTCCCGATCGGCGGGGTCTCCGTCGAACATCACATCGCAGATGTCGACGTTCTCCGCCGCCAGCGCGATATCGTAGCTGTCAGTCGCGGAGCACATCGCGAACATGAATCCCCCGCCGCCGAGGTACTCCTTGATGGCGCGCGCGACCGCCTTCTTCTCGTCAGACACCTTCCGGTATCCCAGCCGTTTCGCTTCCCTCTCGTACAACAACTGTTGCTCGATGTACCATGGGGCGTTGCGGTAGTTGGCGTAGAACTTTCCGTACTGTCCGGTGAAGTCTTCATGATGAAGATGGAGCCAATCGTATTCCGCCAGCTTCCCGCTGAGCACCTCTTCGTCCCACACCTTGGTGTACGGGATCTCGGCGTACTCCAGCGCCATGGTCACCGCGTCGTCCCATGGTTTGAAGTTGGGGGGAACATAGACCGCAACCTTCGGCGCCTTCTCCAACCGCACGACGTCCATGTTGTTATCTTCGCGCTGAACGTCCGCATAGAGTGCGGCCGCCTCCGATGCGCCGAGCGGCTCGAACGACACGCCGCGTACGCGACACTCACGCGCAAGGACCTCCGAATAGTCGCACAGAAACGAACCTCCGCGATAATTGAGAAGCCAGTCAACCTCGCCGTTCTTCTGCAGAAGCCAGAATGCAACGCCATAGGCTTTCAAATGATCGGACTGCGTCAGATCCATGGGGACGAGAAGCTTCGATTGGGCAACAGCCGTTGGCGAATAGCTGTTGGCAATGAGAAACAGCAGGAAAAGACGTCGTATCACAAGCCTTCCTTCGATCAACAATCAATAATCGAGAATCTGCAATCGCCCAAAATGCTCCACCCGATGAAAGCACTTTTCACCGTATCCCGTTGGCGACCAGGCGAGCAATTCGTCACCGTGGAACTTCCCCGTGGCTCGGTAGAAGTTGCACTCCACCACAGATGCTCTGGAGGAGTCGACCTCAAGCGCTTCCCACGGGATCTCCATGACCGCGCGCCAGGTCTTTGAAAGAACGTCCACGGTGGATGTGAACCGTGCACCCGCGCTCCACGCCATGTCGCCGGAATGTGGGTTGGCAACCCGATCGACCGCGATGTCGACGAATCGCCCATCCGGTGCGACTTGAAATTCTTTGTACCGTCTCGCCACCGCTGCATTCGGACCGATGAAGCACTCAAGGACGTCGCTGTGCTCCCACAGCTTCAGCGTCTTTCCATTGCCCGGTTCGGTCGGGACATACGCCGGCGCAATGCGTAGATCTTCGAATATGGCAGTGAAGAGTACGAAGAGCATGCGCGTATTGTGAAAGACGCGGATCTCGGTTTGGAGATGCGCCGGAGCGGGCGTTCCATCCGCGAACGTCAAGGACGCCATCGCCGGCTGGGACCAGATAGCGGCGAAGGCCTTGTCGTCCGGAGAGCGGAACGGTGCCCGGGGTACGTTGAGCGTGGGAGGAATCATAATGTCCGAAATATTCTACCACAGATTACACTGATCAACGCTGAGCGGTATGTCTCGTGATAATCTGTGCAATCTGTGGCATTCTTTTTCCTCCTCACTCGATCGCTTGCGCGGCCGGGACTTCTTCGATCGTTCCCAATCCCGCCATCTGTTCCTTCGTCTCGGCCGGGTTGGTGACCACGAGGATCAAGAGATCATCGTAGTGAAAATGCTTCTTCACCGCGCGCCGCACATCGTCCAGCGTGACCTTCCGGAGATTCGGCACGTAGTCCTGCAAATAATTCTCGGACAAGCCGTAGAACTTCACCATGCCGATCTGTGCCGCAAGATTCTCCGGAGCCTGGAGATCGCGAGCAAAATCTCCCGTGAGGTAATTCTTCGCCTTTCCAAGCTCCCAGGCAGAGATCCCTGCATCGCGGAGCTTCTTCACCTCCTCCAGCGCAACATCGATCGTGACCCGCACGGAGGCATTCTTCGTGAATGTGCTGATGGTGTACGAGCCGCCAAGCCGTGCCGGGGCAAAGTTGCTGCCGGCCCCGTACGTAAGGCTCCGCTTCACGCGGATCTCATTCATCAATCGGGACGTGAAGCCGCCTCCGAGAATGCTGTTCGCGATCGCAATGGCCGGACGGTCGGGATTCTTGATGTCGACGCCGATATTGCCGATGCGGATCTGCGTTTGCGTCACATCCGGCTTATTTACCATGACGACATGCCGGCCCGCATGTGTTGCGGGAGAAACGTTCGGGATCGCGGGGACAACGCCGGATTTCCATGAGCCCAACGCGCTCTTGATCCGCTGCAGCAGTTCGTCCGCTGAGAAATCTCCGACCGCGACGAGAATTGCATTGTTCGGAACAAAGGCGGCGTTGTAGAACGCTTTGACCGCATCCCGCGTGATGCGTGCGAGACCTGCGCGCGTGCCGATCGCCTGCCGGCCATAGGGATGGGTACCGTAGAGATGCTTCGCGTAGCACACGCCGGCGATGCTTCGCGGGTCTTCAAGATAACTCGTCAACTCGGCTTCGCGCTGAGAACGGTCGCGGTCGATCTCTTCCTGCGGGAATGTGGGATTCAGAAGGACATCGGCGAACAAGGCGAATCCGGTGTCGAGATCTTTCTTCAGGAACTCCGAGGAAACGGAGAACTGATCGAGTCCGGCGCCGACGTTGAGCATTGCGCCGATGAAATCTACCTGCTCCGCGATCTGTGTCGCCGTCCGGGTTGTCGTTCCGAGCTTCAACAGCTCTGCCGTCATCGATGCGAGGCCGGTCATCGAGTCGGGTTCGATCGACCGTCCGCCACCGATGATCATCTGCATTTCGATGAGCGGCAGGCGCCGGTATTCCATCAGGACGACGCGGAGGCCATTGTCGAGCGTGAATTCCTTGTAGGGGGGAATGTTGACCTTGAGTTCGTCTGCAGGTGAAAGGAATGGCGCGCAGAGAACGCAGAGGATAACGAGAGAACGCAAAGAAAGGTGAATGGGTCTCATGGTTGTCTCCGGGCGTCAGTTCGTTCCAGCGGTTTCAGGAATCAGTGTGACAACGGTGCGTTTGCGCTCGTCGAAGATGCGCGCCGCGAACGCCTTGAGGTCCTCGTTCGTTACCTCGTCGTATGCCTGCGCCGCCGTCAAGGCCTTGCGCCATCCCCCTTTGATCGTCTGATAATAGCCGAGGATGAATCCGATTCCCTGGTTCGTCTTGAACCGCCGCGCGTAGTCGGCTTGAGCGTTGTTCTTCGCTTTCTGAAGTTCCTCCGGCCTCACGCCTTCCTGCGCGATCGATGTGAGCATGTCGTAGATCTCCTTCTCGGCCTGCTCGGTCGTGAATCCTTCCTTCATCTGTGCATAGAATGTGAACAACCCCGGATCAAGATATTCGTCCTGTGCGGCGCTTGCTTCCGTGCACATCTGCTTCTCGTAGATGAGCCTCCGATAGAGGCGCGAACTCTCTCCACGCGAAAGGATCTGGCTCAACACGTCACCAACGACATAATTGGAATCGCTCGCGGAGACGCTCTTGAAGGCGATCATGACGGCCGGGAGTTCTGCGGCCTTATGGAACCGAACGCGTTTCTCGCCTTGCTGTTCCGGCTCGGGATTGTTCGGTTCCCGCGGCGGCTTCTGCGCCGGCAAGGATTCGAAATGCTTTTTGATGCGCTTGAGTGCCTGCTTCGAGTCGAAGTCTCCGGTCAGAATCACCGTGCAATTGTTCGGCGCGTAGTAGGTCGCGTAGTACATCTTCGCGTCCTGGAGCGAGATGTTGTCCAGATCCCCCATCCAGCCGATGACCTGGTTCTGATACGGGTGTGCGACGAACGCATTCGCGTACAACTCTTCCACCATCCGGCTCTGGACGTTGTTATCCATGGAGACGCGCCGCTCTTCTTTCACAATGCCCCGCTCCTGTTCGAGGTTCTCGGAGTCGAGCTTAAGCGCACGCATCCGGTCTGCCTCGATGTCGAGCACCTTGTCGAGCAGGTCGGGATTGAACTCCTCCCAGTAGTTGGTGAGGTCGTTCCACGTTGAGGCGTTCGAGTAGCCGCCGCCCGCCTCAAGGATCTGGTCGATCTCACCCGGTTTATACTTCTTCGAGCCGTTGAACATCATATGCTCAAAGAGATGCGACAAGCCGGTGTACCCGAGTTTCTCGTTCCGCGAACCGACGCGGTAGTACGCGAAAAAGCAGACACTGGGAACGGTATGGTCCTCGACAAGCAACACGCGCATGCCGTTCTTCAGCATGTGTTCCTGGACGTCGAGCGCCTGCCCGACAGCGAGGAGAGGGAGGAGAAGAAGAAGAGCGAGGTAACGCATAATGAGCTCCTGTAATAGAAGACATCCACTGATTTCACTGATTTGCACAGAATGAATGGCTATTTCAGAATATTCTTCGCACAACTTCGAGCGAGGGGGAGCCGAAATTCAAAAGCAAGCCTATGCGGACACCAGTAGCTTTCAGATAATTGATGAGCTGCGCTTCGTCCTGCGAGGTTAATCGTTTCGATGCTTTGTTTTCCACAAGCACGCAGCCGTCTACGATAAGGTCTGCACGGAATTTGGACGGAAGTGTGAGATCTTTGTAGCGTACATTGAATTCAACTTGGCGCCCAACAGGCACCTTCCGTTGTGATAACTCGTAGCACAATGCTTCTTCGTATACGGACTCAAGAAAGCCTGGTCCCAATGTTCTGTGAACCCCCATGGCTGCGCCGATTATCTTTTCGGTAACGCCAGCGTGGAGATACTCCCCCGGTTGAGCAAGTTGTATCTTCATCGTTCCCCCAAACGAAATTGAAGTTACTTACGCTTGAATATTGGATTCTGAGTCTTCTTCTTCAACCCCTTTCAGTGAAAATCAGTGCTAATCCGTGGTATTCTCTTCTGGCCGCCTCTATCGAAGCCGCCTCACTCTCTGCCGGGCCTCGTCGGCATACAGCGATGTCGGGTAGCGCAAGAGCAGTTCCTCGTAGGCGGCGGTGGCGCGGGGAGCGTCCTTCATCTGCCGCTCATAGATCTCCGCGATTCGGAACTGTGCGCGGTCTTTCCAGATGCTCAGCGCCATCGAATCGGTGACGATCCGAAACGCCGCGATCGCGCTGTCCGGGCGTTCCAGCAGGGCGTTCAGTTCTCCGATGCGCATGAGGGCGTCGTCCTGGAACAAGGCGTTCGGAAACCGCTCGCGGACATCTGCAAATAGTTGAAGAGACTCGACGAGGCGGCGTTGTCGCATTGCCAGGTCGGCCTTGGAAAACGAGGAGAGTGCGGTCGGATCGCCCAGGTTCTCGCGGACGAAATATTGAAGACGAAGCGCATCGTTCGCTAGATCGCCAGTTGCGTTGGCATTGAAACGATCTAGCCGTGAGAGGCATGTATCGAATGCCCCCTCGAAATAGTCGAGTTCCGCAAGGCGAAAGGCGGCAAGGTCTTGTTGTGCGACGATGCCGGTTCGCGAAAGCGTGACGTACTGCGTTCGTGTTTCAGCCAACCTGTTCATGCGCAGAAGAACCTCGGCGGTCTGCACCGCAGCCTCGACGACAATCGCACTGCTGCGCGGCATCTGGGGGATCCGTCGAAAGGCGATCAACGCGCTGTCGAGGTCGTTCCGTTGTTCAGCGTAGATGATGGCGAGGCGGAACATCGACTGTGCCGCGGCATCGGTGGCGGGAAACTCGTCGACCAGCGAGCGATACAATTCAACGGACTCGTTGAGCGCGCCGAGTTCTTCGGATGAACGCGCGTAGCCGAATCGGATTAGAGGCAGCGTTGCCTGTGTGTATTGCCGCGACGATAGCAGCGACTGAAACGCTTCGGCTGCCGGCGCGTACGAACGCTCCTGGAGCAGACGTTGGGCGAACTGAAAGATCTCGTTTCCGTTCGCGCGCGTCAGCTCGTCGACGCGTTGGTACGAGATGAAGGCCCGGGAGTAATCGCGTCGTTCCGCGTACAGCCAGGCGAGCAGGCGGTGCAACGCGACATCGTCTGAACGCTCCTGGGCCTCACGTGCGACGATCGGCAATATCTCCGACAGCGCCTCCGGGCGACCGAGGAGAGGAGACAATTGGGATTGCACGAACGGCAACTGATCGGGAGCCGAGCGGAGCACCAGCAGCAATTCGCGGATGGCCTCGGGATACCGTTGCAGAAGGCCGAAGAGATTGGAGAGCTCATTCGCGAAGGCCGCCGGATCGTCCAGGGTGAAGCGGGATGAGCGATACAGCGCGATCACATCGTCATACAGGCGGTGTTCCAGCATTTCCCGAGCAACGAGCTGGATGATGGACGGATTCGACGGGCCGAGAGCGACGACGGAATTCCAGACAACCCGGGCCACACTGTCGCTTCCGGCGTCGTAGTGCAAGCCTGCCAGTGCGGTCATGAGGACCGGATCTCGCGGTTGAAGCGTGATGCGTTGTTCGGTGATCGTGATGGCCTTGTCGTATTCCTTCAATTGCGCGTAGCAGCGGCGCAATCCGTCGAAGAAGACATAATTAGAGGGCTCGGCGCGCAGGAGTTCTTCGTAAAGTGCGGTTGCCCGCTCCCAATACCCCGCGGACTCGAATTCCTGAGCAAGCCGGAGCTTGTTCATTTGGTCGAGATCCTGGGAACGAGCGGGAGCGAGGACGGCCGTTACAAGGAGGAGCAGGAAGACATAACGAGAATGCATAGCAAAATATACGAAAACAGAGGGAAACGAACGACGGGTTTGTGGTGGGTGGCCCAAACTTTCAAGATTGGCCCAGAGCAAAGCCCAGAGCAAAGCCCAGAGCAAAGCCCAGAGCATTGCCAAGGGACGTCATCATTGTCCCGACCAAATTCTCGGCCAGCCCAATGGCCGACCCAAGAGTTGCTTCCCCCCCTTCGTTTCTTTACTTTTCTTATCTGAAACATGTCCAACGCCCCTCGCCATATCGCGATCCTCGGCTCGACCGGCTCGATCGGACGAAATACGCTCGATGTCCTCCGTAATCTCCCCGAACATTTCCGCGTCTCCGTCCTTACCACCAATAGCAACATCGACCTCCTCGCTGAGCAGGTCAAGGAATTCCATCCCCGCGCGGTCGTCATCCTCGATGCGGAGAAGGCCGAATCATTCCGAAAGAACCACGCCCCCCGCGGCCTGCTGGTGCTTTCCGGAAAAGAAGGCCTGACCGATGTTGTCCGACGCAGCGATGTCTCCCTCGTGGTGAATGCCTTGGTCGGCTTCGCAGGCCTCCGCCCGACCGTCGAGGCGATCCGCCATAAGAAAGATGTCGCGATCGCGAACAAGGAAACACTCGTCATCGCCGGCGAGTTCATCACGGCGCTGGTCAGAGAGCATGGCGTCCGCCTCATCCCGATCGACAGCGAGCACAGCGCCATCCTTCAATGCCTGCTCGGTGAACAGGATAACCCCCCGGCTCGGTTGATCCTGACCGCCTCGGGCGGCCCGTTCCTCCAAACACCCTTGGAGCGATTCGGCAAGGTCTCCGTCGACGAAGCACTGAATCATCCGAAATGGAAGATGGGGAACAAAATCACCATTGATTCCGCGACACTGATGAACAAGGGACTCGAGGTGATCGAGGCACACTGGCTGTTCGGTCTTCCGGCCGAGCGCATCGAGGTGGTGATCCACCCACAGTCGATCATCCACTCCATGGTCGAGTTCATGGACGGCTCTCTCAAGGCACAGCTCGGATTGCCGGACATGAAGATCCCGATCCAGTATGCGCTGACCTATCCCGCACGCATGCCGCTGAATGGCGGCCGGATCGACTTTCCTCAATTGCAGTCGATGACCTTCTTCGAGCCGGACCGGAAGAAGTTCCGCTGTCTCCAGCTTGCGTACGACGCCCTGGCGGTAGGGGGAACAGCCCCCGCAGCGCTGAACGCCGCCAACGAGGTGGCCGTTGAAGGATTCCTCGCAAAACAGATCGGCTTCGACCAGATTCCCCTCTTTATAGAGAAAGCCCTCGAGGTCCACCGCGTGGTTCAGTCGCCCACATTGGAACAAACGATCACCGCCGATCACGAGACTCGCGCATTCACCAGAACCTTATTCCCCGCATGAGTGTTCTCACTCTGTCATCACAGCATCCTCACTCTTCATAGACCATAGGTATTCATGGAAGTCCTCAGCACTATCTTCTATTTCATTGTCACCATCGGCATTCTCGTGTTCGTCCATGAACTTGGCCATTTCCTTGCCGCCAAATTCTTCAAGATGCGTGTCGATACCTTCAGCATCGGATTCCCTCCGCGCCCGGCG
>JALONE010000213.1 GCA_025455125.1 Bacteroidota bacterium | reverse complement strand
ACATCCTGATTCGGCGCGATCAGCCGGTCATAGAACCAGCCGTCGTACCAGTGTTTCTTTTCGTGTGGAACTCTCTGCGATCGATCCATCGTTCAATCAATGGTGAGGCCAACGCATCATATTAACCATCCGGAGGATTCAATATATGAAAAAGCTCCTAACAATCGCGCTCCTCGTTGTCTTCGCCTCGCTTTCGATACGGGCGCAGGAGATCTTCCCAAATCTTTCGGAAGGCTCGAAAGCCGTGCTGTTCAATTTCAGCGGCTTGTCGTTCCTTGGTGCTGGTGCATATGAAGGAGGCTTCGGCGCAAAGTACTATCTCTCTGACAACACCGCGCTTCGTGGCGCGCTTCAATTCACGATGGCCAGCCAGGACATCCCGGCAAATCCGCTTCCTGGTCAAGCGAGCGCCGACGGCTCCGCATCGGCGAATGAGTTCGGCGCGATGGTCGCAATCGAATGGCATTTCAGCAAAAGTCGCGTCAGCCCGTACATCGGCGCAGGCGCATCGTTCAGCACGGCCAGCACCGAATACAAGAATCCGGTCGTAGGCGCGGCGACCCAAACGACCGTCAAGAACGACATCGGAGGCCAAAACGTCAATGGAGTCGCCTACACCGCCGGAACGACGATCGGCCTTGCAGGAATCCTCGGCGTCGAGGTCTTTCTCATGAAAGAGGTGAGCCTTGCCGCCGAATATCGGCTTGGCTTCTACTCCACATCGCAAAAGGACGAGGAGGTGACGGCCGGTAACACGACGGTGACGACCAAAGGAGGGAGCGGAAGCACGATCGGGATCTCGAACGACGGCATCCTGACCCTGGCGGTCTATCTATAGGATCCGTCTCCCGGGTTGAATTCCAGCGAATTGCGTCGCACATTTCAGAATATGGATGCTTGCTCCACAATCTTCCGATCGGCAACGCGATTCCTCCTGCTCCTCTCGACCATCGCTGGTCTCGCGGTCGCGCAGCATCCCACGCTGGATTCGCTGCGCGCCGCACTTCCCGGCACATCCGGGAAGGCGCGGCTCGCGATCCTCTTTCGGCTTGCGAACGGGCTCGAAGACATCAATCCGAAGGAGGCGATTGCACACGGCGCGGAAGGGATAGAACTGGCGATCGCGTTAGGAGACAGCGCATCGCTTGCGACGCTCTATTCCTCCGCCGCGTACTGCTATTCCACGATCGGAGAGTTCACAACAGCGATCGAATTCGGGAACCGTTCGTTAGGCGTAGCGACGGCCCTTCAAGACAAGAAGCTCATCGCAAGCGCGAACAGTACGCTCGGCATCGCCAGCGTGTACATCGGCCAATACAGCTACGCACTTGAACACCATCTCATCGCGCTTCGATTGCGCGAGGAACTCGGCTTGGTCGACGCACAGGCCCGCACCCTGAACAACATCGGTCTGGTCTATCACAATCTCGGCCAATACGACAACGCCATCACCTATTACAACCGGGCCATCGAACGCCGCGGATTCCCCACTGATTCCGTTCGGGTCATTCGTTTCCTGCACAACATCGGGTTTTCCGAATTCAAGCGGGGGCATCTTGATGAGGCGGAGCGGCTGCACACGCTGGCACTTCGCATCTCCGAGCGGATCAAGTACGAAGGCGATGTGGCATACGCGCTCTTCAATCTGGGACTCATCGCGACCGAACGGAAAGAGTATGCGGCCGCATTGCGCCAACTGGAGCGCGCACGATCGCTGTACCGGGGGCTCTCCCGCAAGCACGGCATCGTTCAAACCTCGAATGCCATCGGAATCGTACAACTCCATCTGAAGCGCCAGGATCGGGCGATCGAGGCGTTCAAGGAAGCGGCAGCGATCGCGAAAACCACTCGCGTTCCCGATCAGCTGGTCGTCAGCTACGATCAGTTGCATCGCATCTACGCTGCCCGGGGAGATTTGAAGCGGTCATTCGAGTATTTCAAACAATATGCGGCAGCAAAGGACTCCGTCTTCAATACAAAGGAAAGCGAGAGGCTCGCCAGTCTCGCCGTAAGCCTGGAACGGCTGAAGTTTCAACGCGAGGTCGACTCGCTCAATCAGCAACAGCAGCTCGCAACGCTCACGCTCGAGAAGAGCCGCATCCAAACAAACCTCCTGCTCGTCGGAGCGGTCTCGCTTCTGGTGATCGTCGGGGCGCTCTATCGCGCCAACCGGTTGACCAAGCGCAGCAAGGAACTTGTCGAGCGGAAGAACGCCGAGCTGGGACGATTGAACACCGAGCTTCAAACCAGCATCAACGAAGTCAAGACGCTCAGCGGGCTCCTGCCCATTTGTTCCGGCTGTAAGAAGATTCGCAACGATCGCGGCTACTGGGAACAGCTTGAATCCTATATCATGACACACAGTGAAGCCGAGTTCACACACGGGCTGTGCCCGGACTGTCTCGCCAAGTTCTATCCCGAGTATATCAAGCGGAAGGATGCGGCCGACGTCTGATGACGTTCCATCTTCGGACCGCGGCCGTCCCATCATCCTCTGCGCTTCTCTCCAGGCTTCATGACTCCGACATCTCGCGCGACACACGATCACGCAGCACTTCCTCCCACATCCGTCAAAGAGATGCGTGCGCGGGGATGGGAGCAAGCCGACGTCATTCTCTTCACGGGGGATGCATTCGTCGACCATCCCGCGTTCGGAGCGGCAGTGATCGCGCGCGTGCTGGAACACGAGGGATTGAAGGTCGCGGTCGTTCCTCAACCGAATTGGCGGGACGATTTGCGGGATTTCAAGAAACTCGGATCACCGCGATTGTTCTTCGGTGTGACCTCGGGGAACATGGACTCAATGGTCAACCACTACACGGCGAACAAGCGGCTCCGTTCGAACGACGCGTACACGCCGGGGAATCTCGCCGGACAGCGTCCGGACTATGCGGTCGCGGTGTACTCGAATATTCTCCGCGACCTCTTTCCTGACACTCCAATCATTCTCGGCGGCATTGAAGCTTCGCTTCGGCGCTTCACGCACTACGACTACTGGAGCGATTCGCTCAAGCCCTCCATCCTTGTCGATTCCCGCGCAGACCTTGTCGTCTACGGACTCGGCGAACAAGCCATCGTGGAGGTCGCACGGGCACTGAATGCCGGACAACGCATCGATGACGTTCGGGACATTCCGCAAACCGTTTATCGGACAAACGACCAGGCGGCGCTCCGCATTCCCAATGCGATCGTCCTTTCCTCATTTGACGATTGCCAGCGGGACAAGCACGCATTTGGACAGAGCTTCATCAAGATCGAGCAGGAATCCAACAGCATGTATCAGAAGCATCTGATCGAGCCGTTCAGGGATTCCTGGATCGTGGTCAATCCATCCTACCCGCCGCAATCAACCGCCATCGTCGATGCGGTCTACGACCTTCCGTTCACGCGGCGTCCGCATCCGCGCTACGACGGCAAGGGACCCATCCCTGCCTTCGAGATGATCAAGGATTCGGTCAACATTCATCGGGGGTGCTTCGGCGGATGTTCCTTCTGCACGATCTCAGCACACCAGGGGAAGTTCATCTCGAGTCGCTCGAAGGAATCGGTGCTGAAGGAATTGCGGACGATCGCGGCATCGCCGGACTTCAAGGGACATATCACGGATGTGGGCGGACCGTCCGCGAACATGTATCAGATGGAAGGAATCGATCTCGCGATCTGTGCGACATGCAAGCGGGCGTCGTGCATCCATCCGACGGTGTGCGAGAACCTCAATGTCGATCACACGCCGATGATCGAACTCTATCGAGAGGCAAGACAAATCGAAGGAATCAAGAAGGTGACCATCGGAAGCGGCCTGCGCTACGACATGCTCATCGACAAGAACAACAAGCTTCGGCACAAGTCGGCATTGATGTACATCCGCGAGTTGGTCACGCACCATGTCTCCGGCCGGCTCAAGGTCGCGCCGGAGCACGTGTCCGAGAAGATCCTGAAGTTGATTCGAAAG
>JALONE010000212.1 GCA_025455125.1 Bacteroidota bacterium | reverse complement strand
CACGGTCTCGTTGCGACCAGGTCTTCCTTTCCGACGGCATCACCGAGGCAATGAATGCCGACGGAGAACTTTTCGGTGTGGACCGGCTGAAACCGGTACTTCTGGAGGGACGCTCATTACCGATGGAATCGCTTGCGGATTCTGTCTTTCGCGCCGTTCACGGCCACGTCAAGGACGCGCCGCAATCGGACGACATCACGCTGCTTCTCATGAGGCGAACAGCATAGCGCGGAACGATGGAACGCCGATTTCCCCGGACACTGCATTCACTTCAATCGATCTTTGCGTTCGTTGATGAACGCATGCAGGGTCTTCCCCTTCCCGTGGATATCACGCCGACACTCTATCTGGGGATCGAAGAGGTCTTCACAAATATGATCAAGTACCAGCATCCCGGAAGCGCGGAGGTCGCGATCGAAATCGATATCGACCAGGATGCAATCCTGATCTGTCTCACCGACTGGAATGTCGGTCGGTTCGATCCGACGGCTGCAGCGGACCCGGATCTGACACTCCCTATCGAACAGCGGCGTCCTGGCGGGCTCGGCGTGTTTCTGACAAAGGCCATGATGGATGGCCTGGAGTATCGCTTCAACGACGGAACGAGCACCATCATGATGAAGAAGCATATTCGGAGGAACAATGCTTGAGGTTCAACACCCTCGTCCTGATACAGTAGTCATTTCTGGGCGTTTTGATGCTTCGCAAGTCGATGCGGTGCGTCTGGTTCTCGACCAATGCGCAGGAACCGTGACAATCGACTTCGGCGGACTTGAGTACATCTCCAGCGCCGGATTGGGCGTTCTGGTCGCAACGCAACGGCGTCTGAAGGAGGCCGGCGGAGAGGTCATCCTACGTAATTTGAGCGGATATGTGCGGGATATCTTCAAGATCGCCCGGTTCGACCTGATCTTCACCATTCAATAAGCGGCGGACATCAGATTGTTCACCAACTTTTTCCATAGACGGTTGTATATATGACAGAAGTCAGCGACGAGGATCTGGTCAAACGGTGCCTCGCGGGAGACCGGGAGGCATTCGGGACAATGGTCGAGCGGTATCAGCGTCCGGTCTATAATGTCGTGCTGAGGATGGTCCGTGATCCCGACGATGCCGCGGACATTTCGCAGATGGCGTTCATCCGGGCGTATGAACGACTCGCATCCTTCGATCCCTCACAGCGGTTCTTCAGCTGGATGTATCGGCTTTCGATCAACGTTGCGCTGAATTTTCTGAACCAGCGGAAGAGAACCGAACCATTGAACGAAGCGGTTCTCTCGACAACGCCGGCACAGGAGGAATCGGACGAAGAAGAATCCTACGCTCATCTGACCGCGGCGCTGGCGAAGTTGCGCCCCGATCATCGAGCGGTGATCCTGCTGAGACATTACGAAGACCTTTCCTATGAAGAGATCGGTCACATCCTGGAAATCCCTGTTCGGACGGTGAAGTCAAGACTCTTCACTGCCCGGCATCTTCTCAAGAATCTGATCAGACGCGAAGCTCGTTGACCCATGGCACCACCGACCCTTGACACCCTCCTCCAGAAAGAACTCGACGGCACGCTGACGCCTGCTGAGGCCAACGTCCTGCAAGCTCGTCTTCGACGCAGCGCGGCCGCGCGACGTGAACGGGAAGCCTATCGCCAGCTCGTTCAACAGTTGCAATCCCTGCCCACACATGATGCCCCGCTCTCGATCAAAGCGGGTGCGATGCGCAAGATCTTTCCAACACCATCCATCCAACAACATCCAACCCGTACGGAGGTCGCCATGCCGGTAGGTTCCTCAGTGTCGTCGTCATCCAGGAAGAGACTGCTCATCCTGGGTAGTGCGCTGTTCGCCGTTGTCCTTGTGGTGTATTTCTCGTTCCTGTATCCGCTCCCCGGAACGGACGAGACCCAAGGGACCATCGGTGCAAAGAAGTACCGCTCGGAACAGATCAGTGAAAAGGATGTGAAGCTGGCAGAACAATCCGAGAACGCCGGCGAGGCGAATCCGGAATTCGACCGGACAACGCTGGAGCAGAAGTCTGCGATGTTCGAGAAGGCCACGATGGAAGAAAAGATGAGCCTCCTTGCGCGGTCCTCGATGGATCTCAAGGCAGCTTTGCTGGCCAAGGCTTCCAAAGAAGAGAAAGCGGTGATCTTCGAGAAGGCCGCCCTCGATCAGAAGATGGTTGTCTTTGAGAAAGCCACGATCGAAGCGCGCACGGCGATCCTGGAAAAGACCTCGTTGGATCTGAAGGCCGAGATGCTCGCAAAGGCCCCGGTAGAGCTGAAACCCCAGATCTTCGAGAAGGCCTCCCTCGAGATGAAGAGCGCCCTCATCGGAAAAATGGGTATGCAAGAGAAGACCGCCCTGCTCGAAAGATCCACGATGGTCGAAAAGGCGGCGCTCGTCGACAAAGCCCCAAAGGAAATGAAGGCCGCACTCGTGGAGAAGACCTCAATCGACTTGAAGAGCACGCTGCTCGAGAAGGCGTCGCTCGACCTGAAGACCTCGATGCTGAACAAGGCCGCGATGGACGCCAAAGCCAACCTGGTGGAGAAGACATCGATCGAAGCACGGACCAGCCTTCTGGAAAAGACCTCGATGGAACTGAAGACGGCGTTGCTGGGAAAGGCTTCGCTCGAAGAGAAGGCGATGCTGCTAAAGTCGGCGACGTTCCAGGAAAAGGCGGCGCTGTTGGGCAAAGCTGGTTTGTCGGAGATGAAATCGGTCGAGTGACCGTTCGCTGGTGATCGGTGAGTCGTCCCCGGGGAAACTCCGGGGGCGACTTTGCTGTTTATCGAGGCAGCCGACCATTCCTCCATTAGCTCTTCAATCCGAGTCGACATGAATCCTGCAGCGTCGGCGGTACGCCCTTCCGTCTTGTACCTTCAAGTCGTGTTGCTGTGTACTGCGGTCCTCGTCCAGGACAGCCCGGCGCAGTACTTCGCCGTCCGCACAGACAATCTGTGCCTGGTGTATCTGGACGAGCAGCAGCGGTATATCGTCCCGCATACGGTTCGCTGCTTCGAGAACTCACTCCAGTTTCATCGGAAATTCTTCGACTACACGCCCACCGAGCCGGTATTGGTCCTCCTCCAGGACTTCAGCGACTATGGATATGCCGGCGCGACAACCCTGCCGTACAACTTCATGACCGTCGGTATCGAATCGTTCGAATACGTATACGAGACGTCGCCCACCAACGAACGCATGAATTGGGTCATGAGTCATGAGCTGACGCATGTCGTGGCCTCCGACAAGGCTGCAGGCGCCGACCGTTTCTTCCGTTCCCTCTTCGGCGGCAAGGTGATGCCGACGGCGGAGAACCCGCTTTCGATGGCGTATACCTACCTGACAAATCCGCGTCGGTATTCTCCCCGGTGGTATCATGAGGGATTCGCGGTCTTCATGGAAACGTGGATGTCCGGAGGGATCGGGCGGACGCTGGGGGGATATGACGAAATGGCCTTCCGCGCGATGGTGCGGGACAGCAGTTCCTTCTTTGATTTCGTCGGACTCGAGTCTGAAGGAACAACCACGGACTTTCAAGTGGGACAGAACGCGTATCTGTACGGCACGCGATTCATGAGCTACCTGTCGCAGAAGTTCGGTCCGGAACAACTCGTACGATGGATCGATCGGACGGAGGATAGTCACGCCGATTTCACGGCGCAATTCTCAAAGGTATACGGGAGTGACATCGACGACGAATGGACTCGCTGGATCGAATTTGAGCGCAATTGGCAACGGCGAAACCTCGATTCAGTTCGGACCACGCCCCTGACCTTCCTGCGACCGATCATTGACGCAAGCGTCGGCTCCGTGTCGCGAAGCCATTATGACGCAGCCACGCAGACGCTGTACGCCGCCGTCAATTTCCCGGGAGAGTTTGCTCACATCGAGGCGATCCACATCCCTAGCGGTTCCCGGCGGACGATCTGCGACGTCCTGACACCTGCCCTGTATTATGT
>JALONE010000211.1 GCA_025455125.1 Bacteroidota bacterium | reverse complement strand
CGAACCGGGCGGCACCGTAGTCGGTGAGCACGGATCGTCCTTCGTCGAAGAAAAGCATGTTCAGGCGATCGAAATGTCCGTGTCCTCCCCCCTGCGCGGTGTACTTCAGGACGAGCATCGCCTGCGTTCCCTGCTCGCCTGCACGGAGCACGCCGATCCCTCCTTCGTCCCCGTTCGGTCCGTCGGACAGTTCGACGCTTCGCTTCTCGTAGGGGGCCGGCCGCGCTCCGTTGAGCGCCTTGGCGACCGACAATCCCGCCGCATCGAATGTAACCTTCCCTTGCTCTGCGGCGATGGAGAGAAGACGCTCCAAGTTCGGGTAGCGCGCGATCGCGTAGTCGACAGCGAGCACGAGTTCCTGCGCCTTGACCTTCTTCGTCATCGCATCGTTGATCTGAATGATGTCACCGCTCTCGGTCGTCAGCTGGAGGATCGCTTCGATCGCCTTCCCGAGTACGCCGTCACGGCGCTCATACACCTTCAGCTCCGGCTGATTGCGCTCGATCGATTCCGCAAAGACGAAGAAGGGATAGATCGCGTAGCGCGAGTAGTACGGCCCTTCGCTGTAGTATCCATCCGGAGAGAAGAGCAGATCGATCTGCTGGAGGAATCCTGCGTCACCGCTTTGTTTCGTTCCCTTCAGCGCCGTCTCGATGTATCGACGGTCGTCGAGCACATAGCCGAGCATCCCGATCCCCGCCGTCATCCACGTCGCATGATTGTGGATGCGGTCAATGGTCGAGGCGCAGTCCTTGATGAAGAACTCCGCCATGGGCCGCAAGACCCCCATCTCGATACGCGCACGGTCGTCCGGTGAAAGCCACTCATACACAAGGTCATAGGCGATCGAGGTGTTGACCAGCCAGACCGATTCATTGAGCGTCTGCCAGAACAACCGTCCGCCGGACTTCCCCACGGCCGCAGGATGAGGTCCGAGGCTGGGATACAACTTCGCATACTGCAGCAGCAGATCACGGACGAAGCTCGCGTACCGTTCGTCCCCCGTGAGCTGGTACATCATTCCCGCCGTCTGCATCTCCCGATAATTCTGCTTGTGCCGCTCATGCGTGTATCCCGCCGCATCGTTCGGCACCGGAACATCAAGCGGACGCCGAAGCGCCGAATCGATCAACGTCCCGGCATTCTGAAACACGGCGGCAAACAGCGGATACTTCCCGCGCTCCGCCCGCATCAGCTGTACCTCCATGGGCGAGGCAACGAGGCGGGGATGCCGGCCTGTCGTCCGGTGCTGCGAACGGAGGTCGGCGGCCAGTACGAGCATCACCGCGAGGAGTGCACAGAGGGAACGGGCCATGTGTTCACGCAAAGAAGAGACCGCCGTTGATCTGGATCGACTCGCCGTCGATGAAGGACGAGCGGTCCGAGGCAAGGAAGAGCACGAGTTCCGCCACTTCCGCCGCCTCTCCTTCGCGTCCCAGCGGCGTCATCGAAGCCACGCGCTGGCGCACTTCCGGCTTTGTGAACGTGTTGTGGAAGGTCGTATTGATCATTCCCGGCGAGACCGCGTTGACGCGGATCTTTCTGGGACCGAGTTCCTTCGCGAGTCCGCGTGTGAAGGTGTGTACGCCCGCTTTTGCGGACGCATAGGCGATGGCCCCGGGGCCGCCGCCGTCATGGACGGCTTGGGTGGAAAAATTGATGATCGCCCCGCCATCGGCAAGATGCGGAATCGCTGCTTTGCAGACGAGGAAGACGCTCTTCAGATTGACGTTCATGACGGCATCCCAGAACGATTCTTCCATCTCGACGATCGGATGGCGTCCCATCAATCCGCCCGCGACGTTGACCAGGATGTGGATCTTCCCGCCGAACGCCTTGAGGGTTTCATCGACGAGGCGCTTCACATCCGCCGGTTTTGTCACATCCGCCTGAATGGCGACCGCCTTGCCCCCCTTCCCGCTGATGAGTTTCACCGTCTCTTCGGCATCGTCCGGATTATCGTAATAGTTGATAGCAACCGCAGCGCCTTGTTCGGCGAGTTTCAGCGAAACCTGCCGTCCGATGTCGCGCGCGCCGCCGGTGACCAGTGCGATACGTGATTCCAGTTCTTTCATTGTCTGTTCCGTTTCAGAATATGATGATTGGCGATCGGGTCAGCCCTCAGAATTGATATCCGATACCGATGACCGCTCGGTGTTGTTCCGTCAGATTGCTGTTGATGTTCGATTGCCATACATCCTGATATGCCAGCGCATAATATTCGTACGCGAGGTCAACCATGACATCCCAGACGTTCAACCCGAACCCGAGCGAGGTGACGGATGCCTTGACCGCCTCATTGATGATGGCGGAGCCTGCCACGGCGAACGGCTGCACTTCCTGCCGATATCCGCCGCGAATCGCAAGCCATGATGCCGCGAGGTATTCCGCACCGAGCCGCAGGTCGTTGCCTCCCACCCACGCGGTGCTCACGGTGCCGTCGGCGTTGACCTGCTCGGAGCTCTTGAATCCGCTCATCGCGTAGTCCACGCTGATCGTCCACCGGTCCGTCGGCGTCAGCACCAATCCGAGCGAATACCGAAGCGGGAGCTTCAGCTTCTCCTCACCCGATTGCATGACCGATACCGAGGATGCCGCCGTGTCGATCGTAAAGGCTCTCTCATACGAACGAGTGATGGTCAGAGGCAACGCAAGGGTCGCACCGATCTTGTACCGCTCCTCTTCCCAAAGAAGGCCGATCGTGCCGCTGGCACCGCTGTAGTCGGACGTGCCTGCCCAAGTGTTGGCATACAGGATCGAATCCACTTTGAACGCATTGTAAATGAAGGTGAGCGTACCGCGATCCCAGCGGCGTTCGAGATCATCGGATGAACCGAAATAGATATTGGCCGCCAGGCCGACGCTCAGGTTGTCGTATTTGAACGCGATCGCTGGAGCGACCGTATAGATCGACCCTTCGCGTTTTCGCGTGTGTTGATACCATTGCACGCGCAACGTGTCTGGCTGCTTCACGACCGGGAGCGGGGAAGGACGATAGGAACCGAGCATCGGCGCCAGCACGTTGTTGTTCTGGAAATAGTGCGAGAGGTCGATGGCTTGTCCGCCCCCGACGGCCGCAACGAATGGGATCTCCATCAGTTCAAACGGCACGGCCACCGCAGCGGAGAGAGGCAGGGCATCCGTTGTCGAGCGGGACCAATTCGGACCGAACGTATCGAACGGCTTCTGGAGCTGCTCGAAGGGGCTTGTCGGCGGAGCGTATGTTGAATCCGCAGGATTGAACACCAACGGATCCTTGATCCCGGCCCATTTGTCTTCCATCAGAATGCTGAGGCCGGCGTACAATCGGTTCGGGACCCATTCCTGCGATTGACGCTGCACCGTATTGAAGAATGAACCCGAGAAGCGAACATCGATCGCAGACACATGCGTCAGCGCCGCAGGATTCACGAAGAGCGCGTTCGCCGAATTGCCGGAGGCGACCATCGTTCCCCCCATTCCGCGTGCGCGCACATCGTTCACGACCCATTGGTGCATCCCCTGAAGCGTCAAGGGATCTCCGGCGCCTTGAGCAAACGCAGAGGCGATACCGGAGAGGAGCCAGGCTGAGCTGGCGATGAGAAGTCTGTTCCTTCGCGTCATGGGAGTTGCACTCCTACACTGATCCGGTGAACGCTCGGCAGATAGTCGCCCATACTGCCATAGCTGTAGTCGACCGCGAGCGGGAAGTCGGCGATGGTCTGCCGCACGCCGGCGCCCATGGTCAGATTGTCGTTGTCATAGTAGAACTTGTAGCCCGCGCGCAGGAAGAGCATTTCGCTGAAGGCGTATTCCATGCCAAAATGGATCTGCTGCAAGTAATCGTTCGGCTGGAAGAGATCGCATGCGAGCGTCATCCGACTTTCCGCGGATTCCATCAGGAGAGCATTCGGTCCCAACACATCGCCCGAAGCACCGATGCGGAAGGCCATCGGCGCAGGATATCCTGCCTTTGCGAACTTCACCTGCGACCCGAAATTCTGCACGGCAGCGTTCACTCGAATA
>JALONE010000210.1 GCA_025455125.1 Bacteroidota bacterium | reverse complement strand
GCGAGCGTCTGCGGAATGAAACCATAGTTCGCCGGATAGTAAACAGCCGAATACAGCACGCGGTCCAGCTTGATCAATCCGCTTTTCTTATCCAGTTCATATTTGACGCTCGATCCGTACGGAATCTCGATGATCGAACAGAATTCCTTCGGAGCGTGCTCGCCTGGTGTGACGTCATGCCAGGGGTGGATGGCCATGAGGGATACCTTTCAGGATAGGTCGAATGAAAAAGTCAAAAGTCATAAGTTAAAAGTCAAAAGGGGATATCTTGATCCGCAATCCGCAATCCCCAATCCGCAATCCGCAATTCCTCAGTGTCCTCCTCGGCCTTTCGGAACTGCGTTCCAGAGCTTCAGCATCAGCACCAGGCCGATGAATGAGAAGCCGATCATGCTCGGTCCCCAGATGCCCCAGCCGAAGCTTTCCAGCATCCAGCCCATCCCGATTCCGACGGCCGCGCCGCCTATGTACTGCATCCCGTCGAACATGCCAGTGGCGGAGGCGGCTGCCTTCTTGCCGCCGAAGTCCATGGAGGCCGTGCCGGAGAGCATCGAGTGGACCATGCTGATGGCGAATGAATTCAACACAAACGCCCCAATGATGAGCTCCAGCGACGGCGCCATCCAGATGACTGCAAGGCTGACGATCTGCAGGACGTAGCCGACGAACGCGACGGGTGGGCGGCGGGATTTGAAGACCCAGTCGGAGATCGTTCCAGCGGCGAATGCGCCGACAATTCCGGCGATGACGACGCTCATCGCACCTTTCTGAAACACTCCCGAGTCCAACGGAAGATGCTGCGCTTCCTGCATGTAGCGGGGGAACCATTGTTCGAAGCCGTGGCGAACAAATCCCGTGCAGAATTCTGCGAACGCGATCGTGAGTGTGACCGGATTCGTGAAGACCTTCTTCGCCAGGTAGGCCATGTTCACTTTGTCGGTGTCGCCGCTCGACGCATCGGCGGTATCGAATGACGGATGGCCTGTGTCTTCCGGATTATCCCTGACAAAGAAATAGGTCAACACACCCATCAGCGCCATCACGCCTGCGGGGATGAAGAAGACCCACTGCCACGGAAGGAACGTCACCGCGATCCCGCCAACGAAGAAGATCAATGCGCGTCCGCTCTGGATCATCGAGCCAAAGATCGCAGAGAAGACTCCCCGCTCGCGTACGTGAAACCATCCGGAATTCACTTTGATGAGGGCAAGGGCACTGTAGGACTGGAAATACATGTTCAGCGCCCAGGCGGACGCAAAATATCCGATGAGAACGTTGCCCGTGCCGAGGAATCCGATGTACGCCCCCAATCCGAACGCGATGTTGAAGACGACGGCTCCAAAGACTCCGATGAGCATCGCCTTGCGCCCACCGATCCGGTCGGCGATCGGGCCGTTGAACAATGCCGAAACGCCGTAGATCGTCAACGCGATCGTGATGATGGAGCCGATCTGCGTTTTGTCCCATCCGTACGTGTCGGAGAGCGACTTGTTCGCAAATGAGAGATTGTACCGCCCCATATACATCGAGGCGTACGTGAATCCGAGCGTTAACCAGTTGAGCGCACGGCGGCGGCGGAATTCCGGGCTATGGACAGGACGTTCAGAGGTGATGGCGGACATGAAGGCTTTCGATTGCTATAGTTGATGAACGATTCACTCCCAGGGATCAGAGCGGCAGGTGATAACTGACGGCGAAGACAAGGCTGAGGCCGGAGATGTCGAGCGTGTAGCCGGGGATGGTCACGTCGTTGAATTTCACCTCATCGACGTTGCCGATCAGATACCCCGCCTCCATCGTCCCGCTCCAGGAATCACCGAGAAATCCGATCAGTCCAACTTTCGGTCGGAATGCAAGAACCGACCCAGTCGATTCGAGCGTCGAGCCCGAGACTTTTGCATTCTCTGTGCCGGTCAACATTCCCGCATCAACTCCGCCGTAGAGAAAATATTCCTTCATGTCGCCGAGGGAAATTCCGGCTTTGACGGATCCATACAGAAAACTCATGGTGACATGGTCTTCAACATTCGGTGTCATGTTCTCGACCTTGACCGTCTGCGAAAAATAGTACTCGTAGCCCCCGCCGACGATGAACAGCGACGCTGCGTGATAGTTCACTTCGCCGCCGATTCCCGTCAGAGCGGTCTTGGGCTTCGGTTCGAACTGATTCTCCCAATCTTCCAATGAGGCAAACTGATAGCCGCCCCGCAACGAGATGCTGATGCCTTGCTGCTCGGCAAGGGGGTGCTTCATCATGGGCTGCTCGGCTTGTGCCCAAGCAACGAGCGGCATGAGAACGAGAACGATCACGACGACGAATGCCTTCATCTTGCTCTCCTCCGTCATGTGTTAGTTGGCCAGCAATTCCCTGGCAGTCGCCAGGACCTTCTCAACCGTCAAACCGAACTCTTTATAGAGCGCTTCCGCCGGGGCTGATGCGCCGAACGTGCTAATGCCCAGAACCTTGCCATCGAGACCCACATAGCGCTCCCATCCCATTGGACTTCCTGCCTCCACCGCAATGCGCTTCCGAACGACGGACGGAAACACCGATTCCTTGTATGCCGCATCCTGGCGTTCGAACAACTCCCATGAAGGCATGCTGACGATGCGTGCGGCGATCCCTTCCTTCGCGAGTTGTTCATACGCACCGAACGCGAGTTGAACCTCCGAACCCGTTCCGATCAGGATGATCTTCGGGGCGTTCGAGGATTGGGCAAGAACGTATGCGCCCCGCTCGACGTTGTCGGCGGAAGGATACTGCGTTCGGTCGAAGGTGGGGACCTTCTGCCGCGTCAATGCGAGCGCGACGGGACCGGTGGTGTGCTTCACCGCAAATTTCCAGGCAGCGGCGGTTTCGTTGGCATCTGCCGGTCGGATCACGGTGAGATTTGGGATCGCACGAAGCGCCGCAAGCTGTTCGATCGGTTGATGTGTCGGGCCATCTTCACCGAGACCGATGCTGTCGTGCGTGAAGACAAAGATGGGACGAACGCCCATAAGCGCAGCGAGGCGGATGGGAGGACGCATGTAGTCGGAGAACACCATGAAGGTGCCGCCATACGGGATCATCCCGTCGGTCAGCGCAAGGCCGTTCAGCAGGGAACCCATTGCATGTTCGCGCACGCCGAATCGGAGATACCGACCATGGTATTTCCCTGCCTGGAAATCTTCGGTCCCCTTCGGGAGCGTGTTGTTGGAAGGCGTGAGGTCGGCTGAGCCGCCAATGAGCGTCGGCAAATGGGGGGCGATGGCCGTCAGGACCTTTCCGGAGGCTTCCCGCGTCGCCATGGCTTCGGTGAACGCGGGCACGGCCTGTTTCCATGCATCGCCGAAATCACCCGCGAACAATGCGTCCAGTTCCTTCGCTTCCGTCGGATACGCCCGATGGTACGCGGCGAACAGATCGTTCCATGATGTATGCGCCTCTGCGCGCGACGCAGTCTGGGCTTTCATATGCGCCCGCACATCGGCCGGGACATCGAACAGCTTTTCCGGGTCGAGACCGAGATTCTTCTTCGTCAGTTTCACTTCCTCTTCACCCAACGGCGAGCCGTGTGCATCGTGCGAGTCCTGCTTGTTCGGACTGCCGAAGCCGATGTGTGTTCGGATCTTGATCAGCGACGGACGGTCGGTTTCCGCTTTTGCCGCGGAGATGGCCGCATCAATGGCGGCGATGTCATTCCCGTCCGCAACAGTCAACACGTGCCATCCGTACGATTCGAATCGCATTGCGACGTCTTCAGTGAACGACAACGACGTGTTGCCGTCGATGCTGATATGATTGTCGTCGTACAGATAGATGAGGTTGCCGAGCCGAAGATGCCCGGCCAACGACGCAGCCTCGGATGAAACACCCTCCATCAGGCACCCGTCGCCGGCGATCGCATAAATGTGATAATCGAAGAGGGGAAAGTTCGGACGGTTGTAACGGGCGGCGAGGTGGCGTTGCGCGATCGCCATGCCAATTCCTGTTGCGAATCCCTGCCCCAGCGGACCGGTCGT
>JALONE010000209.1 GCA_025455125.1 Bacteroidota bacterium | reverse complement strand
GACCTTTCCGATGGTGCCGGCGAACATCTTCTCAACCTTCAGGATGCGGCCGACGTCGACGATGCATTCGACCTGCGAGCACGCTTCGCTCTGCTGAAATCCCTGTTCCTGCAGGATCGCCTTGATCCGGTTCCGGTCAACGACGATGAACTCACCCATCTGCACCAGTTGTGCCTGGAAGATGTCGGACAGCGATGCCGCCTCTTCCTTCGTGATGCCGCCGCGCGAATCGAAGTCGAGCACGGCGATGTTCAGCTTCTTCGGCTGTGCCGGCCGTTGCTGCGTCCGCGGCTGCTGTTGTTGCGCCGACGCAGTTCCCAACAGGAGCAGACCGAGCATCCCGATCACGGCGGCGCGCATGGAACGATTGCTGTGTACGGACATGGAGACCTCCCTCGTTACTTCTTCGGCGATCCGTCGATCGCCTGGAGCAGTTGACTGACGATTTCCGGTATGAATTCTTCCCCAATCTCGCTCAACTCCCCGTCATATGCCTGGGAGATCGCGAGATCGACAAGTGTCGACTCGACGTCGATCATCTTGATGTTCATGATGTACTTGTTCCCAAGTCGCCCCACCGACCCGGAGATCATTTTCTTCATCGAAAGCACTTTCCCCGACTTCGCCATCTGGGCGTTGTCATCCTGGGAAGCCTGGAAGTCCCGCTCTTGCATCATGGCGTTGATGGTCTTCCGGTCGACGACGATGAACCGGTTGGTCTGCTGGAGCGCCGAGGCGAACAATTCGCTCACGGATGCGACTTCCCCCGATTGAACGCCCGCGTGGGCTTCGAAGGGGATCAGGCCGACATTGAGTGGAGGTTTCTTGACCGCCGGCGGGGTCGAGGAGGAACAACCGGCAAGAAGCAGAATGATGAAGAGAGAACAGCAGAGCGCTACCCAGGTTCGTTGCATCGGATCCTTCTCCGAATTGTGTGAAGATCGCTACCTCACATCAACCACCGCACACTCGACACAACGCAGCGTGGAATCGGTCCACGCCTCCCCCACAGCATCCGATCGAATGCTGCCGCACACTCACATTATTTTGTCATAGGAGGGGCTTCCTCCTTGAGCAATTCCGCGATCAGGTCCCGGAGCTCGATATCGAATTTTTCATGGTATCCTCTGTTCACTTTTCTCACCATGCCGAACTTGTCCACCACCACCAGCATCGGCAATCCTCGGACCGTATACACGCTCTGGTAGCGGTTCGACGGGTCGATCAATGAGGGGAGCGTGTATCCGCGTGACTTGTACGCGATCCGAACGGAATCCTCTGTCGTCTCTTCCATGGTGTTCACCAGGAAGAACTTCACCGGTTTATCCTTGAATTCCGCCGCCATCTTCGTCAGGATCGGGATCTCAATGCGGCAGGGCTGACACCACGTTGCCCAGAAGCTCAGCACGACGACATGCCGCTCCTTCTTTTTCCAATTCTCGCGAAGAACTTTCCCTGTGAAGTCACGCAGATAGAAGGGCTCATCTGACACGAGGTCGCGCATCACGAACGTGGGGGCTTCCATGCCGGCCTTGAGAGAATCTCTTCCAGCGCCCGCGACAGGGGAGCCCACATTGGCCGATGCGACGCTCGTTGACGTGAGAGGAGTCAGAAGAAGGAAAAGACCAAGCAGCAGGGGAAACGATGAACAACGCATAGAAATCCTTGGCGACATTGGAGAAAGTGCCCCAGAGACTATTCAGTCAAGGTTAGCAAGATATACCGTCTTTGTCAAGAAAACCCCACGATTTCGCGTTGCTCGTTTGCTTTTCGCCCCCTGCGTGCGTAGATTAGCACGAAATTTCCCACCGTTCACACACGACAGCGACGGGCATCGTCATGAAGCTGACATTCAACATGAAGCTCTTCCGGCAATACCTGACCGGCCCTACCTTCTCTATCGCCGCTCTCCTCGTCACCCTTGTGCTCTTCGACACATCGTTCATGTATGACACGCTCGGGACGAGCGTTTTTCCCGCCATCGAACAACGCGGATACGACATCCTGATGCGTGCCCGAGGAGAGCGCGAAAGCGGTAATGATGTGATCCTCATCAAACTCGACGAATATACGGATCAGGATATGGGATGGCCGATTCGCCGCGAGTTCTATGGCGCTGTCGGCGCGTTGATGAATCAGTATGGCGCAAAGGCTGTGGCACTTGACGTTGTTTTGACCGAACAGACGGGAGAAGAAGACAGCCTCGACAATGCCCACATGGCCGAGTACATCGGCACAACAGACAACTTCTTCCCGATCATCGGACCGTTCATCCCCTCAGCAACCGAGAAAGACAGTATCCGAAGGCGATGGGATGAGATTGATCCCACAGCCCACAAGGCAATTAGCCATCTCGGCTATCCTCTGCCTCGCCGACATCACTTCTTCCGTGCGCCGTTCATGAATGATTACCCATACAAGGACTTGGCCGCGGTCAGCGCGGGGGTAGGCCACATCTCCCTGATCACGGACTCCCTTGATGGAATCATCCGCACTGTTCCTTCTTTCATCGAATATGCCGGTAAGATGTACCCCGCTCTCGGCCTCGCACTCGCCCTGCATGTGCGGGGAATCAAGCCTGAGCAGATCCAGTACGAATACGCCGATGACGGGATGATCGTCCGCGCCGCCGATATCAAATTCAAGACAGGATTGAGCGGCGAGATCTATATCAACTATATGGGGACCTCCCTGGACATTCCTTCCGTTTCGTTCCTGGACATCACAAACGCGTGGCAGAATCTCACAGACACTAGCAAAACAGAGCGCGACAAAGCTGAGCGTTTCCTTCGCCAGTTCAAGGGCAAGGTGTGCATCATCGGTCCCACCATGCGTTCACTCGGGGATTATTACTCGACGCCGTTCGACGATGCCGCACCCGGGTTTTCGACGCATGCCAACATCTACGACACGGTCATGACGGAGAACTTCCTGTATCCCGCCCCGCTTTGGGCAAGCATCCTATTGCTGGTGATCACCACATTCATTGTCGGGTATGTCGGTCATACACGCCAGATGCGCGGTGGCGTCCTCCTGCTCTTCGTCGTCATTGCCCTGACCTGTGTGTTCGCGTTCATCGCGTTCTCCGAGGCCAAGATCTGGTTTCCCATCGTCCAAACGCTCTTTTCGATGATCCTCTGCTTCATCTCAACGGTCGCATTCCGGGCCGCGACCGAAGGCCGCCAGCGCAAGCTCGTGACCGACATCTTCGGCCGCTACGTCGACAGCACGGTCGTCGACATCATGATCAACAACCCTTCGCTCGTGAAGCTGGGGGGCGAGAAGCGGGAACTGACGATCCTATTCACCGACATCAAGGGGTTCTCCTCCATCTCCGAGAAAGTGGGAGATGAGGCGCTCGTCAAGCTTCTGAATCTGTATTTGACCGACATGACCAATGTCGTCATCAAGCATGGCGGAACGGTCGACAAGTTCATAGGGGACGCCATCATGGCATTCTGGGGGGCGCCGTTGCCTGATCCGGATGCCGCCTTCCATGCCTGCGCGGCAGCGTTGGAGATGCAGAGTCGGTTGGAGAAGTTGCAGGCCAAGATCCGCAAGATCGCGGACGTTGAGCTCCATCAGCGGGTTGGCGTGAACACGGGATTGTGCACGGTCGGGAACATGGGATCCGAACAAAAACTCAGCTACACGGTTATCGGCGATCCGGTGAATCTGGCGTCACGGCTGGAGGGAGCGAACAAGCAATTCGGTACGGGCATTCTCATCAGCGAATACACCTACCAGAAGGCCGCGCGACGCGTCGTCACGCGGGAGGTCGATCGCGTCATTGTCGTTGGAAAGACAGAGCCGGTGAGAATCTACGAACTGCTGGACACGTCGGAACATCCGATCTCGGACAAGATGAAATCGTTCCTGGATGCGTATGCCGACGCGCTGAAGGCATACCAAGAGCGGAAATGGGACGAGGGAATCGCGATGATGGAGCACGCGATGACATTCCTCCCTGGCGATCCCGTCTGTCAATTATACATCGAGCGGATGAA
>JALONE010000208.1:4038-4835 GCA_025455125.1 Bacteroidota bacterium | reverse complement strand
CCAACGATGACGAGGCGTGAAGATGCATCCTCGGACGCGCTTTAGGCGGGATGGATTTTTGTGGCGCACGATTGAGAAGGAAGCACGAGGACCCTGGTGATGCGCCGGGGTCTTTTTGTCAGGGGGAGAATGGGGAAGCGAGGTGGGGTGGGGAGGCGGGGTGGATTGATGAGCCCGCCCGTTAAGGCCCCTAGGGGGCTTAAGGGGCTTAAGCCCCCCTCGCGCAACATGCATCTTTGGCAATTTTTCCCCGAATACGTTCAGTTTTCTCCTCTCCCGTTTTCTCAACACCTATTCTCAACAACAATCCCCATTCAGTAATCCCTGTTCTCGCACTTGTCGCCAGCAGTTCCTCTCATTCCTGCCCATAATCAAGAAAGCAAATCGAGATTCATTGCGTGACAGACTGTCGGTCACTTGTTGTGACTGCGCCCCGGGATTTACCTCTGGTTGTGAAAGGGGGGAACTATTCCTATCTTGTTCAACATTCATTTTCTGACCGCAAGCAGACGACGGGATTTTGCCATGAGAGACATCCGAAGCGAGATTGACAAGATCAACGAGATCGTACCCTTTCCGACGGTCGTCGCGCAGATCATGTCCGAGTTGCTCAAAGAAGAAACCGCGACGGAAAAGATCGTCCAGTTGATCGAAACCGATGCGGTGCTGACCGCTCGGATCCTCCGTGCCGCCAATTCCCCCTACTACGGACTGCGCTGGGAGGTCAACAATATCACCCGCGCTGTCGTCCTGCTTGGCTTTGAGGAAGTGAGCCGCCTTGTCCTCATCTACCAAAT
>JALONE010000208.1:0-4009 GCA_025455125.1 Bacteroidota bacterium | reverse complement strand
AAATGAAGCAGCGCGTCTTCGCTCTGAGTCCGGACCAGCGCTCGTTTCTGGAAACCCTTTGGAAGCACAGTGTCGCCACCGCTGCTGTTTCGCGCATGTTGGCGCTGTTCGTCGATTTCCGCGGTGAGGGCAAGGAGTTCACGGCCGGCTTAATGCACGATCTGGGCAAGATCGTTCTCGTTCAATACTTCGCAGACACGCTGAACGTGACGCAGAGTATGATCCGGGAGTTGGGGATGAGGGATGTCGAAGCCGAGCTCCAATCCCTTGCGATCGATCACTGCGAGATCGGCGGACAACTCGGCGAGAAATGGGGCATTCCTCCCGTTTTCGTCGAGGTCATGCGACATCATCACACACCCGAGACTGCGCCGAACAACCAATCGCTTGTCGCACTCGTGCGCTTTGCCGACCTGCTGAGTGAGCGGTGGGGGTCCGGCATCGGTGAACAGCCGATGAACTTCAACCTCGAGGAAGATGAGAGCTGGAAGGTGATGCGGAAACACTTTCCGCGACTCGCCGAGGAGCGGGCCGACGCGGTTGAGCAGAAACTTCTCGCATTGTACGAGATGAACCAAGAATTCATCCGGCTGTTCGCATAGGCCGGAATCGCCGCATCGCCGGCATGCAGATCAACGACCTCCCGACTCCGGCATTACTCTTGGATGCCGGCGTCTTGCATCGCAATCTTTCCCGCATGCAGGACCGGGCGAACCGCCTTGGCGTCGCCCTTCGTCCTCATATTAAAACCCACAAAAGCCCCGCAATCGCCGGACTTCAACACTCACTCGGTTCGCAGGGGTTTACCGTATCCACGTGGTACGAAGTCGAACGGTTTTCCGAAGCCGGTTTCGCAGACCTTACGTGGGCCCTCCCTTTTCCCGCAGTCTATGCATCGCGCGCCGCCGCGCTCGCACGCTCAATTACCCTTCGGTTGCTGGTCGATTCGGCCTCTGCTGTGGATGCCCTCGAAGCCGAAGCGCGCCGGTCCGATGTCCGGTTCCACGTCTGGCTCAAGGTCGATTGCGGATATCATCGCGCAGGTGTCGATCCGCACGATCAGGCGTCGGTTTTTCTCGCCAAGCGCATCGCTGATTCCCCGCGATTCGTCCTGGACGGGATCCTGACCCACGCGGGCCATTCCTACAACGCGTCATCTTCCGAAGAGATTAGGACCATTGCGCGGCAAGAACGCGACGGGATGACGCAATTCGCGGAGACGCTTCGGTCAAACCATGTCGATGTCGGAAGCATCAGCGTGGGGTCAACACCAACGATGACCTTCATCGACGATCTCGCGGGAATCACCGAGATGCGTCCCGGCAACTACTGTTTCCACGATCTTACCATGGTGTCGCTTGGCGTTTGCACCGTTGCTGACTGTGCGTTAACCGTGCTCGGTTCGGTCATCTCAACCCGGCCTGGTCAGGTGCTCACCGATGCCGGCGCTCTTGCCCTTTCGAAGGACGTGGGTGCCGCGCATTGCTCTCCCAAAGTGGGGTTTGGTTTGCTGGTTCGGGATTATGCGAGCAGCACGCTCTACGATCCATCGATCGCGCATGTTTCCTCGATTTCGCAAGAGCACGGTAAGATCGCAGTCGATGACTCCGTCTCCTTGCGTATCGGTAACCGCGTTCGCATTCTCATGCAGCACTCCTGCTTGTCGGCCGCGTTATTCGATCACTACAACGTTGTCGATGGAGACAATGTCGTTGATCGCTGGAAGATCCTTCGTGGCCGGATATGATCAATCTCCGAAAGGACGCTTCATGTATACAATGAAAGAGCAGACCGTTCTTATTACCGGCGCAAGCAGCGGGATCGGGCGCTCCTGCGCTCGCCTGTTTGCACAAGCAGGCGCACGCCTCGTTCTGGTTGCACGCCGCAAGGAGCGCTTGGACGAACTGTCCTCGGTCGTACAAGGGGATTTCGGCATCTCCACGTACTGCGCGACGCTTGACGTGCGCTCGAACGAAGCCGTCGATGCTTTTGCCGCTGCTCTCCCGGAAGCATGGCGCAACATTGACGTGCTTGTGAACAATGCCGGTCTCAGCCGTGGTCTGGATAAGGTCCACGAAGGATCGGTTCAAGATTGGGAGGAGATGATCGACACAAACGTGAAGGGGCTTTTGTATGTCAGCCGCGCGGTTATTCCATGGATGGTCGCGCGCAAGAAGGGAACGATCGTCAACATCGGGTCGATCGCGGGACACGAGGTCTATCCGAAAGGAGCGGTGTATTGCGCCACGAAACATGCGGTCGATGCGATCACCAAGGGGATGCGCCTGGATCTCATGGATACGCCGATCCGCGTTTGCACGGTCGATCCAGGGCTTGTTGAAACGGAGTTCAGTGAAGTGCGCTTTCGTGGGGACAAGGAGCGGGCGAAGACGATCTACCAAGGATTGCAGCCGCTGACGCCGGATGATATCGCAGACATCGTGCTCTTCGCGGCATCGCGTCCGCCACATGTTCAGATCGCGGAGGTCATCGCGTTTCCGACCGCGCAGGCGGGGGCGGTCATCGTGCATCGCACATGATGTCGTGCGACCAAGGATACATGACGATTTCCCAAGACTTCCTGTCGAAATTCATTGTGTCGAACCGAAGGAAGCGAGATGTTTAAGACATACCTTGACAACCAAACCTCTCCAACACCTCGTCCCCCAATTCCTCCAGACTCCTCAATCGCAGGTCCGCGATCGCAAACCGCGGATCGTTTCGGTGATGTGCATCCGGAATCGCAATTACTTGCATCCCCGCCGCTTTCCCAGCGATAACGCCGTTCACGGAATCCTCCAGTACAAGGCATTCCCGGGCATCGATTCCTAGCTTCCGCGCGGTTGTGAGAAACACGGCGGGATGTGGTTTTCCATGTTCTTCTTGTTCGGCTGAATGGACAACGCTAAACGAATCGTTCAAACCGAACTTTTGCAATACCGTTTCAATCAGACGCATCGCCGAAGAGGAAGCGAGTGCGCACGCGAGGTCCTTTCGACGCATGTAGGCAAGGCTCTCACGAACACCCGGGAGCGGTCTGCCACGCTCAAGCACAAGAGCCTCAACCGCGGCAATGATCTCATCCTTCACCTGTTCCTGCGTTCTGCCGTTCCATGGCTTTTCGAAAAATCGCCTTGCAACCACCTCGCCGACGGGCACACCCATGAACTCCATACACTGTTCTCGCGTCAGCGAAATCCCCACACTGCCGAAGACGCGAATTTCCGCGTCCTGCCAAAGCGGCTCGGAATCCAGCAACAGCCCATCCATATCATAGATCACTGCGCGAATCACGACGAACCGATTCCGAATCGTTGACAGGGAATGCCGCTCTCCCGCGGGCTCATCATGCGGATGCCGGCGGGGACACCTTCTTTGCCGCCAGAGAGAACAAGAGCGATGTGAGAAGCAGCGGTGCGGTGAACAACAGAAGCGTTGCCATGGAGCGGTATGTCTGAAAGAAGATCGTGAATGCGCCCGCGATCAGCAGATAACCAAGCGCCGCATACCGTGCCCGCGTCCACGTAATCCATAAGACAAACAACAATAGGAAGGACGGCGCAAGGTGAATGATCAGCTCGATCACGATGGCCCCGAGCGGATGTCCCGCCTTAAAGACGTCGAGCGCAAACATCGAAACGAACAATGTGAATGCGATCACAAGGCCGCGGGCCGTCCAGAGAAAGGATGTCGATCCGATCATCGCCCTCATGGGCGTCACTTTTTCCTGACGAAGAATGCAATGATGGCCGATGCAATCACTCCTGTCATAAGCGTCCCGATGACACCCGTGATGGCGTTGAAGAACGGCGTTTGCATGGAAGCGGAGAGTTCCATCGTCGTGCGAATCTCTTCCTCGGATTTCCCTTGTTCGCGTAGAACGCGTTCACCAACCGTGCGAATCTCCTCAAAATACTGGGGGAACGCAACCGTGGTGAACAGATAGGACCCCACGAAGATGATCGCAGCGCCAACGAGAGAGATGAGCATTCCCGCGGCGATCTGACTT
>JALONE010000207.1 GCA_025455125.1 Bacteroidota bacterium | reverse complement strand
GCTCGAGATCCTTGGTATCAGGGAAGATGTTCAGTGCCGCCGAACCACCGCATCGGAGTGACATCATCCCGATGATGAGCACCATCCCCACATGCATCGCCATCCGCTTCATGCTTCTTCTTCCTTCATTCATATGAGATCGACTCTAGCACCAATCCTTGAGTGGGAGCCGCCATACCCGCAGCCTTCCGGTCCAGCCGCGCCATGATCTCGGCAAACTGCTCCAACGGCGTGTATCCTCGCCCGACATTCACCATCGTGCCGACCAGCGCTCGCACCATTCCGTACAAGAACCGATTGGCTTCAATCTCAAACAGCAATCGCTGATCCACCACCTCCCACGATGCGCGTTTGACCATGCAGCGAAAGTGCGGTGTTTCGGTATCGTGCTTGCAGAACGAGCGAAAATCATGCTCGCCGATGATCTGCGCCGCACATGCTTTCATCTTGTCTGAATCAAGCGGCCAGGTGACCTGCCACGCGTACTGTCGTCCAACGGCGATCGGCGTGCGGACGATCTGGTATTGATATCGACGGCTCGTCGCGCTGTAGCGCGCATGGAACTCCTCTGCTGCGTGTTGCACCGTCCGCACAACAATGTCTTCCGGCAGCAATCCGTTCAGACTTCGCGTCATCGCGACGCAATCGATCGGCGTATCCAGACGCGTGCTTGCGACTTGTCCTCGTGCATGCACGCCGGCATCGGTCCGGCCGCCACCCACGATCGACACCTCGCTCTGAAGGACCTGACGAAGCGCCCGCTCAACCTCCTGCTGCACGGACCTCCCGTTCGGCTGGGTTTGCCACCCCACGAAATTCGTCCCATCGTATTCCAGGGTCAACAGATAGGTCGGCATGCCTATGATTCGTTCCTTCAGAACGTCGCGCGCAAATGGAGGCGAATTCCCTCGCCTGCCGTCGCTCCCGTGACGGCATACAGATCGACATCGATTGCGGAGCGTTCGGACAATTGCGTATTATGTCTCCGGGCCAGTCGATTGGCACTGAAGGCGGAGATGAGACGATTCACGACCATGCCGGCGATGGCGAATTTCGCATCGCTTTTGAAGCGGTCGCTCCGGACCCGCATCCCGCGGAAATTGCTCCGTTGCTCCGCGCTCTGCCACTCCCACTGGTACTCATCCGACTCGTACACCATGTCGTATTGCCTGTTGCGAAGCATCGCCTGGTTATACGCATCGCGAGAGATGTAGTCTCCAACATTCACATCGAAATCTTCATCCTTACCAGCAAAGTTCGCGCCGGCATATTCCCCCGCGAACGCATGGGCATCGTTTCGCAGCCAGGTGCTGTACGCTCGCATGCCGCCGTACGTCAGCCACAGTCCCCCTTCTGCCATCAGATGATACTGACCGCCCGAAAGGTCCCCGACATACCATTCTCCCATCCCGGGAAGGATCAGCGAAAAGATCGCCGCCAACAGCGGCGATTTCTCTGCCTGGACGGCCGATCCTGTCAGCAATGCGGGCGAACGTACTGGCGCCTCAACTTCGACCCGTCGCTGGGCGAACGCCGTCATCACCACAAATCCGACAAGAGCAACAAACAGCGAGACGACACGCACTCTCATTGAAGAACTCCTCGACAATATTCTGTTTCCGCCAGCTCGATCCGAACCGGGCGTACGGTTCCGCTGAGATCTGCCGGACCATGCACCAGCACGCGTACATACTCGCCTGACAGGCCGTTCCACTGAGCGTCGTCGTCCTGGTTCTCGAACAACACACTCACCGCCGAACCGACAAGCGATTCGTGGAACTGCCGTCGCTTCCGCAAACCGAGGGAACGTAGACGTTCACTTCGTTCCGCCTTTTCGGCGGGAAGCACGTGATACGGCGATGTTGCCGCCTGCGTGTTCGGCCGTTCCGAGTAACTGAAAACGTGCAAGTATGTTACCGGAAGGTCAAGCACGAAATCGTACGTCTCGCGGAACAATTCCTCGGTTTCTCCCGGAAATCCAACGATGACATCCGCACCGATACCGGCATTCGGAACCGTATTTCGGATACGTTCGATTCGCGAGCGATAGAGATCGCGCGGATAGCGCCTGCGCATTCCCCGAAGGATCACATCACTCCCGGACTGGAGCGGAACATGCCAGTGGCGGCACAGCTTCGGCTCCGTGAACCAGAATTCAAGTAATTCGTCCGTGAGCAGATTCGGCTCGATCGAGCTGATCCGGATCCGTTCGATGCCATCCACGCGGATCAGGCTCCGCAGCAGTCCCAAGAGGTCCGGCGTTCGTTCGTCGCCGTAGTCTCCGACGTTGACGCCCGTCAGCACGATCTCGCGATAACCCGCGTCGGCAGCTTGACGCGCATCGGACAGGACCGTGTCGACATCGACACTGCGGCTCTTCCCTCGCGCCATCGGGATCGTGCAGAACGAACAGGAGTAATCGCATCCATCCTGCACCTTCAGGAATGCGCGCGTTCGGTCCTCGAAGCCGATCGAAGATGCATGCCGTGCATCATGCGCATCGCCGATGCATGAGACCGCGATCGTCGGCTCGCCCCGTTTCTTCGCATCCCCAATATACGAGAGAAAATCGAACTTCTCCGTAGTTCCCAGGACGATATCCACGCCCTCGATGGACGCGATCTGTTGAGGCTGGAGCTGTGCGTAGCATCCGACGACCGCTACGAATGCCCCCGGCGAGCGGCGCAGCGCCCGTCGCACGAGTTGACGACATTCCCGGTCAGCCCGCTCCGTCACGCTGCAGGTGTTGATGACGACAATGTCAGCCGGCTCATCGAACGGAACGATCTCGAATCCTTGAAGACGCAACTGCCGCCCCATCGACGCCGACTCAGCGAAGTTCAGCTTGCAGCCAAGGGTATGGAGGGAAGCGCGGGGCAAGAGATAGTCGTCAGGAGTCAGAATTCAGTGATCAGTTATGATGCTTCAATCAACAATCAACAATCTGCAATCTGCAATCCGAAATCTCCCCGACCAAAACAAAGAAAGAGTTGTCCGACGGATCGAACAACTCTTTCCTGTCCTGAACAGCGTGATCAGTTCTGAGGAGCGTCGCCTTCCGCCGGCGGGGCGGAGAAGACGTCCTTCATCGTCATCGGGGTCAACCGGTGACTGGACACATAGTCGTCCACGACCTTCTGTTCTTTGCCGCTGAGGAATTCGATCGCCGAGAGCACGATCTTCTTGCTCTCTTTGTCGAACTCGATCACCTTGAGCGAAATCGCGTCACCGACCTTGAAGGAATCCGCGACGTTCTTCACCGGCGTTTGGGAGAGCTGCGACAACGGAACGAATCCGTCCACGCCCAGCGGCAGTTCGACGATGACACCCTTCTCGATAATGCGAACGATCTTCCCTTCAACGTCGATCCCTTTATAATCATCGTAGTTATAATCCGGCGCGGTGATGCCGTAACCGGCGAATATTACGGGTGCGGTCACTTCGCCGTCTCCCGTCAAATCGAATGGTGTGAATTCCGACTTTATCTGATAAGACTTTTCCGATTGGCTTTTGAGGATCTTCAAGTGATTGTCATCCCCCAATTTTATAATCCCCATGCCGACTTTATCGAAATAGCTTCCATTGACGGGCTGGAGCCCGCTCGATTTGAAGACGGCGGCGATATGAGCTGCCGCCGAGTCAAGCTGGCTGCTCGGAGTATCTCTTCCCATCATTGAATCGGAAGCCAGGAATGATATGTGCTGTTTCATTTGGACGGAAGTGATGATATCTTCTCCCGTGATAAGATTCTCCAGTATCCCGGAGCCCGTGCAACCGCTTGCCGAAAGAAACACGAAGAGTAAGGGTACGAAGTATAAGGGAGGCTTCATAATCCTGCTATTTATATAAAAAACGGATGTTAATGATTTTATACTGAAAAATATATGTTTTATCGGGCGGATTGTCAAATAACGGATCGGATCCTGATGGACCAGAGGAATGCCCTCCTGACCATCTAAGAAACGATTGACCGGGCATTCTCCGCAAGATCTCTCCCACTCGTCATAGATCGGTT
>JALONE010000206.1 GCA_025455125.1 Bacteroidota bacterium | reverse complement strand
GGCAGATCAACGACCGCGTCACCTTGAACAACACCCTCTTCCTGGTGACGGGCGATGGATATTTTGACTATGATGGTTCGTGGGCGCCGTTTTCCTACTACCGGATCACTCCGGAGTACGGATTCACGCTCTCCGGCGATCCGGAGGAGTTGTATTCTCCCAACGCGCTCATCCGTGCATACGTATCCAACCGTCAATGGGGTTGGCTTCCCCGTATTCGCTGGGAGCATCATGGCGGTGCACTGACAGCGGGACTTGAATTCCGAGTCCATCGCTCTCTGCATTGGGGCGCACTGCGCATGGGCGACGGTCTGCCACAAGGCGTTGTCCCTGACCGGCGATATTATCAGTACCGCGGTGGCAAGGAGATCATTTCACTACACGCACAAGAGCTTGCAGAGATCTCAGAGCAGATGCGGCTGCTTGTCGGGCTCCAGCTTCTATTCAATCGGTATCGCCTGTATGACGAACAATTCCTCGGTACGGAATTTCGGATGCCCTATCGATTTCTCAATCCGAAGGTGGGATTGAATTACAACCTCTCGGCGTCCTGGAATCTCTATGCGCAGTTCGCATATACCTCGCGGGAACCGCGCTTGAAGAACCTCTATGATGCGGCTGAAGCAAGTACACCGGCGAGCTGGGGAGCCGTCGTGCCGCAGTTCGAACTTCTCCCTGATGGCTCGTTCGACTTCTCTCGTCCGCTTGTGACGCCTGAACATCTTTCCAGCATCGAACTTGGGATCGGATATACCGGAGATCGCCTGCGGTGGACGGTGAATACCTACCTGATGAACTTCCGCGACGAGATCGTCAAGAATGGCAAGCTCGACCGGTTCGGTCAGCCGGTCACCGGAAATGCCGAGCGGACGCGCCATGTCGGCATAGAACTCGTTGCCAATGTGCACATGACCTCAACGCTCTCGATCGATGGCAATGCGACGATGAGCCGGAACAGGTTCGTCCGTTTCACGAGCTACGAGGACGGCAATGCGCTCGTCCTTGACGGGAACTCGATCGCCGGCTTTCCTGACTTCCTCGCAAACCTGCGGGTGACCTACGTCACAGATCGCCTCTCGTCGGGACTCGGATTACAGCACGTGGGGGAGTTCTATACGGACAATATGCAGGACCCCGACGACGGGCGTGTGCTGGATGACCGAACCGTTGATGCCCGGTCAATTCTGAGTTTCTGGCTTGAATACGCTATACCCGCGGAGACGCTGGGGGCTGCTGTCGCTTTTCAACTACAGATCCAGAATCTATTGAATCGTCGTTACGCGATGAGTGGTGAGGCAGATCACTTTTTCCCTGGGGCGACGCGGAATCTGTTTGCTTCCGTCCGGGTAAACATGTAACTTTCCGGTGCCACTTTGGACCCCACCGAAGTGGTTGCTTCGGTCGCCGGGTGAACCGCCTCCCCTCGCTCGGCGACTCTTTTTTTTTCCCCAATGAAGCACTCTTTCACGCAATCCGCACTCATCCTCGCGAACGGGGATCCTCCTTCTCTTTCGTTGTTCAAACGCATCCGCAGGGATCATTCGCATTTTCTCTGCGCCGACGGCGGTGCGAATACCGCAGCACGGTTCGGATTCTGTCCTGACCTGATCATCGGCGACCTCGATTCTGTCACACCCGCTGCCCTGAAGAAATGTCGGAACGCAATTGTTCTCCGCGTCGGAGAGCAGGACAGCACGGATCTCGAGAAAGCGCTCGCATGGTGTGTCCGCCAGAGGATCTCATCTGTCGTCGTTCTCGGAGCGACCGGGGGACGGTTGGACCATAGCATCGGGAACCTGAGTGCGCTTGCGAAGTTTTCCGCTCGGTTGGAGATTGGATTCGCGGACGTTCATTGCGAGATCCTTCCGGTCCGTTCCGCGCGAACCATTCACGCTCCCAAGGGAACGGTGATCTCGCTCCTTCCGCTGGTCCGCTGTTCTGGCATTTCCACGACGGGACTTCGTTGGAATTTGCGCAACGAGACATTGGCGCTCGGTCAACGAGAAAGCACGTCGAACGTCGTCGATGCGCGGCGGGCAACGATTCGGGTGAAGAGAGGAACGCTCCTCCTGTGCGTGATCCGCCGTCAGCGAGGCGCGCAGTGATGGTGCGCCTGGCTACCGTCGATCTGTTACTGCTCGTTGGCTATGTTCTGCTCATTCTCGTTGTTGGCTTTCGGGCGTCGCGGCGCGCGGGGACCGGAAGCGTGGATTTCCTTCTCGCAGGCCGGACGCTGACGTTACCGTTCTTCGTTGCCACGTTGGTCTCGACATGGTATGGCGGGATCCTCGGTGTCGGCGAGTACTCCTACCGGTTCGGAATATCGAACTGGATCGTCTTCGGCGTTCCGTACTATCTCTTCGCGCTCGTCTTCGCGCTGTTCCTCGCAAAGCGCATCAGGCAATCAGAAGATGCCACTATCCCCGATCGCCTCGAGCGGGTCTACGGGCGACGGGTGGCCGTCGTCGGTGCGCTCCTCACATTCCTTCTCTCCACGCCGGCAGCCTATGTGCTCATGCTCGGTGTGCTGATCCAGCTTCTCTTCGGATGGAACCTCACGATCGCCACCGTTGTCGCGACCGCGGTTACGGTGGTCTATCTCTGGAAAGGTGGATTCCGTTCCGATGTGTGGGTGAATGCCGCGGAATTCATCCTGATGTTCGTCGGTTTCGGAGTGATGGTTGCCTTTGCGTTCATCAACTTCGGGGGAATTGCATTCATTCGGGAACATGTCCCGTCGCTTCACCTGACGTGGCATGGCGGAAATACGTGGCAGTTCATTCTTGTCTGGTTCTTTATTGCGCTGTGGACGCTCGTCGATCCCGCATTTCATCAGCGGTGCGCAGCCGCGAAAGACGGGCCTACCGCACAGCGGGGGATCGTCATCTCGATCCTGTTCTGGTTCGGGTTCGACTTCCTGACGAGCGCTTCCGGTTTGTACGCACGTGCGCTCCTTCCGGATCTTGAGCAGCCGATGTATGCGTATCCGCTGCTTGCCGAATCGGTCCTTCCTCCTGTCGCCAAGGGGATCTTCTTCATCGGCTTGCTCGCGACGATCATGTCGACCCTGAGCAGTCTGATGTTCATTTCGGGGATCACGGTCGGAAAGGACATCATCGGGAGGATGCGGAATCATGCGGACGAGAGTGAAGGATTGCGGCGTTGGACGCGATACGGTTTGGCGATCGCATCAGTCGTATCGATCACATTCGCCGTTGCGCTTCCGTCGGTCGTGTCGCTCTGGTACACGATCGGGACGTGCGTCATCCCCGGACTTCTCCTGCCGGTGCTCGGCGCTTACGTGCCAAGGCTTCGCGTGCCGGGACCGACAGCGCTCGCCGCGATGGTGGGGGGATGGATGGTATCGACGGGGAGCCTTCTGACGGGGGTGATGAGCGCCGTACAAGAAACGCCCCGGTACTGGTTCGGCATCGAACCGATGTATCCGGGGCTGTTCGTGTCGTTAGCGATCTGGAGCGTCGGAATGACGCGCGTGAGGCTGATTACAACTCGATCTCCTTCGGATCGTCAGGTGAAGGTATGATCTTCCATTCTTCCCTTTCCGGATCGAACTCGCCGATCTTGTCGATGGGAAGCCGCAAGTACTTGCCTGCACCCGTCGCGGCGATGTCGCCATTCGGCAGAAGGATCTCTCCCGTTCCCTCGAACAGGCGACTTCCTGCGTGTGAGATGCGTCCCACGACGCGGAGCGGACCTTCGAGCGGGATGGGCTTCCGGTACTTCACCGAAAACTCCATCGTCACACCCCAGACCTCTTCTCCTGCCTTCGCACGAATGGCTCGCCCGATCGTCTCGTCGAGCAGCGCAGCGGTGATCCCACCATGGAGCCGGCCGGGATAGCTTTGATGCTCGTCGCACGGGAAGAAGATCCCGACCAGCTCTCCATTCTCAAGTTCGTAGAACGAGGTCTTCAGGCTGAACGGATTCTTCAGCCCGCAGACGAGGCATGATCTGCTGTTTTGCTGCTTGCCTTTGACGACGTGTCGCACTGCATT
>JALONE010000205.1 GCA_025455125.1 Bacteroidota bacterium | reverse complement strand
GTAGGCGAGAGGCTCACCACACGGTGCTGCGCAGACGATATGCTCAGTCCAAGGAGAAGGAGGGCAAGAAGGAAGAATCGTCTGCGAATATCGAACAGCTGTCTCATAGGAGGTTCCTTTCGGTTGAGCACGGAACGCAGTGGCTCACCGTGCATCATGGGGTGCTCGTTTCCAATAGCGGTCAAATTGTTCGTGTAATTCTCTTTTCCCGCGTTCATCGAGGAATGAAGAGTCGATGGCATTGGCCCCCACCGTGCGCAGCAACTCCGGCGATGCGGCAACTCGTTCGAAGAGAGCGATATACTCATCCGTGAGGGTACAACCGAACATCGTCGGATCGTCCGTGTTGATGGTCACCACCAGTCCGGCATGGAGGAAGTCTTTGACAGGATGAGACTCAAGCGATCGGACAACACCCGTGCAGATGTTGCTTGTCAGGCACACTTCCAACGGGATCCTCCGTGTACGCAGTTCGTCGATCAGCATCGGGTCATCTATTGCTCGGGTGCCGTGGCCGATCCGTTCCGCTTCGAGGGCCCGAACCGCCCCCCAGATCGATCCCGCACCGGCCGCTTCCCCGGCGTGCGCGACGCGATGCAAGCCGAATTGCTTCGCCTTCGCAAATGCTTCGACAAACAATTCAGCCGGATACTGATGCTCGCTCCCCCCGAGGCCGATTCCGATCACCCCTTGACCACGAAACCCGGCAACCTCATCGACACGCTCTGCTCCACGTTCCGGACCGAAATCCCGGTTGATGTCGGCGATGAGCGCACACTGGATGCCGAAGTCATCGTGGGCTTTTCGCTTTGCTCGGAGGACGGCGTGCGTGATACTCTGCATGGAAATGCCGTTTCCCTCGAAATCCCAGGGGGAGTAGAAGGCTTCGACGTATGCGACGTTTTGACTGTGGAGATCCCGCAGCGTCTCATACACCGACAATTCGAAATCTTCAGGAGCCCGAAAGAACTGGTTCTTCCACTTCCACGTTTCGATGAAGTGCGGGAAATCCGAATAGGCAAATCGATGCCGCAGATCCTGGATCGTGCGGATTTCCGGGGCTCCTCCATACTTCTGGATCAGCTGGTGCAAGGTTGGGAAGGTGAATGCGCCTTCCAGATGAAGATGGAGTTCCACCTTCGGCATGCCTTTGATGAAGTCGTTCCACGGTGTGTGATGATGCGATGTCATATCGTTGAGTTCATGCGTCTTGCGCGGGTTGCCGCTGGCCAATCTCAACCAACGAAACTCACTTCACCCGAAGTCGGCCATACCTGTTGGCATACATGAAATTCGCCCAAATACCGTTCCACAGCATCCGCGTTCGGTTTCCATTCTTCTCAAGGTTGTCGATGCAGATGTCGAGTCCAATTTCCTTCTTCGTCGATGGAAAGTTCTTGAGCTGACTGAGCGGGATCGATACTTCAATCGTATACCCCCCTGCGATCCGTTGTGATGCATAGGCCACACCGGGCACCTGCGTTCCGTACGGATACACCGTCCGCCAATAGGCGGAATCGCCCGCACTCGACGGCGGAGCGAAGACGAGCAGAACGACATCCTTGAACGCGAATCGCTTCTGAAAATCCGCGGAATCCCGCAAGTCGAGATACAGCGAAACCGCATCCGCCTGATAGGGTTCTTCCTTCCGTGCCGCGTGAAGGAGATGCTGATCGCTGACCGTTCCCGCAAAGAACATCAGGCTGTCATTGTACATGATGGAGAATGATCCGGACGATTCGTTCGGTCCCTGCCAACGCTCGGGAACCAGCGTCACCATTGAACGATCATCCAGTCGAATGACCCACGGATCCTTCCATTCCCGAAGGTCTCCGTCGACCACGATGCTTCGCACGCTCTTGTGTGCGGCAGCCGTGCGGACGACGATCAAGTCCTTCGTCACAGAAATCGGGACCTGAGGTTGCGGGACATTCACCGAGAGGGTCAGGGCGGGACGCGCCTGCTGAATGATCTCCATGGAGAGATTCTGGGGAAAGGGAACTGTAAAGTCGATCGTTTTCGATTCTCCCGGAGACAAAGAAAACGATCCTTGTGCCGGCAGAATGGCCGCGACGGGCCGATCAACCGACCAGTGGAACGTCCCGGTGACCGGGTCTGCCCATGGATTGTGAAGCTGAACCGAAAGGCGGTCCTGCGGCTTCCCCGATTCATCGAAGACCATTCTCGGATCGCTCCAAAGTTCATCACGCACTGCTGCCGCCCGTGCGGAGGATTCTCTTGTCACGACAGAATCGGAGTGGACGTTCCCCGGCACGATCACCGCATATCGCACAACGGCATCCCGAACATTGACATTCATGTAATGGAAAAACTCTCCTCCGGCCATGTCCGAGATCGCCTGCATTCCCCCGCCTCCGCCCGAGATATAGTATCGGACACCATCGATGACATTCGAACGCTGATAGATGTGCCAATGTCCGGCGAAGACCGCCCGGACGTTGTATTGCTTCAACAGTGGATGGACTTCCGTCATCCAATTGCTGGATGGCCCGTACGCCCACAGCGGAGCATGAACTCCGATAAAGATATGTTCCGCACCGCTGTGTTCTTCGAGGTCCCGCTTCATCCATTCCAACTGCGCCGGCCCGATCTTGTCCATCTGACCGATCTCGTAGCTGTCCAGCATCATGAAATGTACCGCACCGAAGTTCCTCGAATAATAGAGATGTCCCGTCCTGCGGCGGAATTCCTGTTCGCTGATATCGTTCCAGACATCATGATTTCCCGGGGTCAAGAGGATGGGGATGTCGATCGTGTGGATCGCGGATTGGAATCCTTCCCACTGGAGCCGAAGCTGGGTCGTGTCTTCCGTGAATCCTCGGATGAGATCGCCCGTGATAAGGATGCAGTCCGGACGCAGCGACTCGATCTCACGGAGGATCGTCTTGAAGACCTCCGGCTGTTCCAAGGGAGGTTCCTCCGGCTGAGGATCGCCGACGACGATGAATTGAAAAGCCGTTCGAGCAGCCGATTCGACTCCACGCGACTGTCCATGGACGAGAAGGACCGTCATGAAAACAGCCACGATCAGAATGAGCAGTCGCAGACTCTGCATATTCATCCTTTCGAGGATCCCGCATGCTGAAGGGCAACATCCGCGAGTCGAGAAGCATACTTCTCCAACCCGCAATGATTGACCCGTTCGATCGTGTCGCGCATTGCCCGCGGAAACGCAGCGATTCCTCCGTACGCCCCCGCGATGGAACCGGCAATCGCGCCGATGGTATCGGCATCGCCCCCCATGCGGGCAGCCAGCAAAGCAGTTCGAACCGGATCGCCTTTGCTATAATAGAAGAGCGCGAGGCTAACGGGAACGGTCTCCGTCGTCGACGTCGACGCACCGATCACATCGTAAAGTTCGCGCAAGACGCTCACTTCCGACGAGCCCTTGGTCACCAGACTGATCGCCAGTTCTGTCCGCCGCGCGATCGACGCGCCCAGCCAGGGATTCCCCAATTTCATACCCCTTGCGACGCCGTCGAGGGCGACGGAAACGATCGCATCGAGCGAACGCTCTCCACGCAAACACGCACCGAGAGCACATGCGATTCCTGACGCTCCGGCAATGGCGATGTTGGTGTTGTGCGTCGGTTTGCAGGCAAGCGCAACGTCCCCGACGGTCCGTTCCACATCTCCGAGATTGATGATCCCCACCGGCGCGATTCGCATGCTGGCGCCGTTCGTGTCGCCGTAGATCCCGGTCTTCTCAATGCTCGCCCCGGCCTGAAACGCTTGCAGCGCCCGCAAGGAGCTCGGCCCCAAGAGCGATCCCGCAAATGCGTTGAAACTCTGGGCCCACGCAAGCAGTTTGTGCGCGATCAGTTCCGGGTCGACGTTCCCCGCCTCCAGGATCACGTCCGCAAGCACAAGCGTCTGCTGTGTATCGTCGGTGATCTGGCCGGCGACCATTCCATTGTGAATCGGATGACCGGACGGTGCAGGAAGGACATCATGAATCCCTTCAGGGAAAAGCAGAGCGATGCGATCCGGGTCAAGCATGGA
>JALONE010000204.1 GCA_025455125.1 Bacteroidota bacterium | reverse complement strand
ATGCCGGCCGGCACGCTCCACTGCTCCGACGGCCGCGCGGCCGCAGACAAGAACGCGAAATCAGACTCGCTGAGCACGCGTTCTTTGCAGGTCACCATGGCGCGCTCGACCGCGTTCTCCAGCTCGCGAACATTTCCCGGCCATTGATGTTCGATCAGCGCCTTCAGCGCCCCCTCCGTAAGGTCTGTAACATTCTTTCCCAACTCGTGCGACAACCGCTCGATGAAGCCGCGGGCAAGCAACGGAACATCTTCCAGCCTTTCCCGCAAGGGAGGGATGCGTATGTTGATGACGTTCAGCCGGTAGTATAGATCCTCGCGGAACTTCCCTTCCCGCACCGCTTCGAGCAGATCGACGTGCGTCGCCGCGATCACGCGGACATCGACGCGCTTCTCTTCCGAACCGCCGACCCGATAGAATGTCCGCTCCTGGATCACGCGGAGAAGGTCCATTTGCAGCTTCGGCGAGATGTCGCCGATCTCATCGAGGAAGATCGTACCACCATCCGCCAGCTCGAATTTCCCCGGCTTTTCTGTAACCGCCCCTGTGAACGCTCCGCGCTCGTGACCGAAGAGTTCGGATTCCAGCAGCGTCTCTGCGAGCGCCGCACACGAAACGGCAATGAACGGTTTGTCCGCCCGGTCCCCCGCGTAGTGAATGGCCCGCGCGATCAGTTCCTTCCCCGTTCCGCTCTCCCCCTGCACCAACACCGTGCTGCGAAGGCTTGCCACTTCGCGGATAAGCTGGAAGATGTCCTGCATCCGGGCATTCTTGCTGATGATATCCTGGAAGCGATATTGTCCGAGCAGCTTCTGCCTCAGCAGCGCATTCTCCCGTTCGAGATTCTTCAGCTTGATGATGCGTCCGACGAGCAGCGAGATCTCCTGGGGATTGCAGGGCTTCACGATATACTCGAGCGCGCCTTCCTTCATCGCCGTGATCGCCGTGTCGACGGTCGCATAGGCCGTGATGATGACGATGGAGGCGTCCGGATGCACCTTTTTGATCTCCATCATCGTCTCAATGCCGTCGAGTCCCTTCGGCATCTTCAGGTCGACGAAATACAAGGCGTATTCATGCGTCGCCGTCAATTCCAATGCCTCGCGACCGGATGCGGCGGTGTCCACGCGGTACCCGTCTTCGCGCAGCCACGCTGCCATTGATTCGCGGGTGATCTCTTCGTCGTCAACGACCAGCAATTCCCAGGGAGTGTTCATAGGGTGCGATTCTCGTATGTGCTATGCTTCGTTCGTTCCATCACGTCGTGCGCAACGCATCGTCCAACACGGAACGGCAACCACCGCAAAATTCGCTCGACTTCTGGTCGACGTGCTGGACCGTGTTCGCCACCGACATGACGCAACGGATATCGGGACAATGTACAAGACCGAACGTGTGGCCGAGTTCATGCAGCACCTCCTTGACCAGGCGCGTTCGCACGACATCCGGATTGGCAGGCAGACCGTAGTACTCCTGACGCAGACGCGCTAGGGAGACGAGGGCAACACGTCCTCCGACCTGCGCCAGCCCGAACACGAATGTCAGCATTGGAATGAACAGGTCCTCATCCAGGAGGACGACCGCCCGCTGTTTTCCGGCCGGCAATTCCGGCAAGACGCCCCGCATCACCTGCGTCGCTTCGATCTGCCGACGGCTCTCGTTCTTCGCTTCTTCCGGGATCGTCGTCGGGTCCAGCAACTGGATCTCCATCCCGAACCGGACGTGCACGGCTTGCTTCACCGTGTCGATCACCCATGACTCCAGCGTGCCGGCGGGGATGACAAGAAGCGCGCTCATCAGCCGCCATGGGATTCATAGTAGGCGGTCGGCACCGGCAGGTCGATCCGGAACGTTGTGCCAACTCCGACGGTGCTGTCAACCTTGATCTCGCCGCCGTGGGCATTGACGATCCCGTAGACCACTGCCAGGCCCAACCCGGTTCCCTTTCCCTCCGCCTTCGTCGTGAAGAATGGATCGAAGATCTTCCGCAGATTCTCCGGAGAGATACCGTCGCCGTCGTCGATGACCTCCAGCCGCACGATGTGTTCCGTCATCATCACCCGCGTTCGGATCTCCACATGGCCGTTCCGCTTTGTCGTGGTGGCCTCGGCAGCATTCATGACGAGATTCACGATGACCTGCTGCATTTGCGACGCATCGCACTGGACCACGGCGTCTTCGGTGGACAAAGATTGCCTCAAGTTGACCCCCATCAACTCAAGCTTGTGATTCACGATGGACATGGTCCGGCGGATGACGCTGTTCAAATCCACACGGGTCTGCTGCGGCGTCGATCGCCGCGAGAAGGCGAGCAGATCCTGAACGATGCGTCCAACGCGCGCGGTTTCCGAGGCGATCTGGTCGAAATAGCGGCGCACTTCCTCGACACGCTCTTGGGGGATCCCGTCTTTGGTCATGATGCGTTGAAGCAGCGAAGCCAGATTGAGCACGCCGGCAATCGGGTTATTGATCTCGTGCGCAACGCTCGCGGCAAGCTGGCCGAGCGACGCGAGTCGGTCACTTTGCGACAGCCTGCTGTGCATCGCGTCCAATTCCGCGGTCCGTTGCTGCACCTTCTGTTCCAGCGTCGACGTCAGTTCATTCAGATCATCCATCGATCGCTTCAACCGGGTGCGCATGTCGTCGAACGATCTCGACAATTCGAAGAAGTCGCCGGAATGGGATTCGGGGAGCGGCCGGTCCCAATCCAATTCCGCCACGGCGCGCGTCCCTTCGATGAGCTGCGAGATCGGCCGATGAACGGTCTTGCGGATGATGAACGAAAGCACGAGAGACGCCAAGACGCTTGCGAGGACCGTGACAATGAACACCCGACGCTCGATCCCGACGATCACTTCATCGACTGCATCAAGCCCGTATGTCACGTCGAGAACACCCAGGACCCGCACGGACGCCGGATGTGCATGACACTCTGCCTGGCTGCACGCTGGTTCGTTGTAGATCGGGGTCACCATCGCGAGATGCCGGCTTCCGTCGGGAGTATAGAAAATGCGGGAGCGCGTATGCGGGTCAACATCTGCAATGGGCACGGGAGTGCTGTGACAGATGACGCAAGGCTCCGAAGTCATGGGAACGAACCCCGAGTCCGATGGATTCGTGGAATACATCACCGCTCCCTCCCGATTGAAGATGCGGATGCGGTCGATTCCTTGCCTCGTCGCGATGGTGTGCATGATCTCGTAGGCTGCTGTTCGCTGATCGGCAAGCATTGCGTGCCATGTCGCCGAGGAAATCCCGTTTGAAAGCTGATCTGCACCGGTGATGATCGTATCGAGAAGCTCGCGTTCCTGGGTCTTCACATGGAGAAAACCCGAAGCAAGCCCAACGGCCATAAAGGCAATGACAACGAAGAGAATTAATCGATGCGCGAGGGTACGGGGAGCGATGCGAAAGAGGATGCGTTTCATGGCGGTGAGTGAGATGGCGACCAACAGTTAGAACCTACCGCAAATTCTGCTGAATCTCAATGAAAACGGTTTCGTCCGCGGTATCCGCAAGCCGCCGATAAATCGTCACCACAGCACTTGCCTTTTTGTCCGAATCTCTGTACCTTAAGGGCGTCAACTTGTACGAAGTCGTCTCCCTCTGGAGAACTTTTCTGCCTCGTTTGACCTGCTTCGAGTCGCTTGACGGTGGTTGTGTCTAACCCTCCGGTTTGACCTTTTCCATCGCTTCGCTGTCGACTTCTCTGGTTCACGTTACACAGAAAGATCGTTCGTAACGAGTCGGTAGTACGGCGTACACCCCGCCGGCGGGCAGCCGGAAATACAATCTACACGAAAGGATGAGTTCCATGGAAAAGGGAACCGTCAAATGGTTTAATGCAGCAAAAGGTTTTGGATTCATCTCCCGCAGCTCTGGAGAGGACGTGTTCGTCCACTTCAAGGCGATCGTCGGCGATGGATACAAGACTCTGAACGAAGGCGACAAGGTCGAGTTTGAGGTCCAGCAGGGCCCCAAAGGCCTTCAGGCCTCCAAAGTCTCCGTCATCTGACCAGACTTGTCTGCATTGTAAAAA
>JALONE010000203.1 GCA_025455125.1 Bacteroidota bacterium | reverse complement strand
CGAGCAGCCCGAGTTCTCGCGCCTGGCGTAGACCGATCGTCAGGTGCTTGATCGCAAGAGGATATTCGTTCCGAACATAGATGATCCCTTCTGTCGCCCCGGTCGCAAATCCGCCGATGAGCATTCCCTCAATGATGCTGTGAGGATTCCCTTCGAGCACGCTCCGATCCATGTATGCACCGGGGTCTCCTTCGTCTGCGTTGCACACAAGGAACTTGCCGTGACCGTTCTTCTGCTGCGCGAGAAGCTCCCACTTGCGTCCTGTTGGGAAACCCGCTCCGCCGCGACCGCGGAGCCCCGAGGTCTTGACCTCCTCGATCACCCAGGCCGGATCTCCCGACGCAAGCGCTTTCGTCAATGAGCGATAGCCGCCGATCTCGATGTAGTTGTAAATGCGAATCGGATCAACCTTTTCATTCCGCGCCAGGATCGAGCGCCGTTGTTTCGCGAAGAACGGGATGTCCGATTGCTTCTCGATCGGTTCTCCCGTTGCGGGGTCGCGGTACAGCAGGTCGCGCACGACCTCTCCACGCGAAACGGCGTCGATGATGGCCGGCATCTGATCCATGCGAAGCCTCGGATAGAACGTGCCGCGCGGTTCGACAAGGATGGAAGGTTCCATCTGGCAGAATCCATGGCATCCGGTGACACGCAGGTGAACCTGCTCCGCAAGGCGGCGTGCCAGCAGTTCGCGCTTGGTCGCGCGGATCAGATCATTCGCTCCGCTTGCCTGTCCGCACGTGCCCGCCGGGATCACGATCGTCGGGGTTGCTCCGTTGCGATGCACCATCAAATGCGCATGCAAGGCATCAAGCGATTCGATCGAGGTCAATCGTTCAATGGCCATAGTGGTTTCCTGAATGGAATTAGAGACTCTGATCGGCTTCGAGGTCGAGCATGTGGCTTGTGCATCCGCGTCGAGAACAGATCTGCACGATTCCCCCGCCCTGTACAATCATGGGAACCATCGGAGCATCGCATGCCGTGCAGTTCCAAGCTCCTATGAGCTCAGCGTGACAGTGAGGACAGAAGAAGTTGACGATCGCTCCCATGGGGATCTCATTCCCCGATTCGACCGTGTAGCTGCCATACAGCGAGGAGAGCCGCAACCAGCCATGTTCATGTCCGAACGAGACGGTCATGCGGATCGCTGGGACACCATCCACGAGATGCGCCTGATCCATGAGACTGTGATTGCACTTGGGGCAGGACACCTCGAGCGGAAACACGCGTCTATCTCCCGCACCGGACACCGCATCGAGCCCGGATTTTGTCCTCGCGATGATCTCTGCGACCTGAGTCGTGTTCACGTTCGAAAAGTAATGACCATCCATGACGACGATCGGTCCGAGCGCGCACGCGCCGAGACAACGAACGGTCTCGAGCGTGAATTCCTTGTCCGTCGTTGTTCCTCCGCCGGGTTTCACGCCGAGTTGCTTCTCAAATTCCTCGGCGACCGCCGGACCGCCCCGCACGTGGCACGCGGTGCCAAGACATACGGAGGCGAGATGTTTTCCCCGCGGCGAGAGTCTGAACGCTTTGTAGAAGGTCGCCACGCCGTAGATATCCACGAGATTTCTGCCCGTGTGTGCCGCTACGAGCTGAAGATCATCTTTGGGGAGGTATCCTTCTTTGCTCTGGATCTCCTCGAGGATAGAGATCAGCTCACCCCGATGGCCTTTATGCTTCTCGATGATCGGCATGATGCTTTCCGGCCTCATGGTTCTTCCTCATGATAGTGATCCGCAGAGTGTCTACGGCAGAAAAAAAGTAGGGCCTCCCTCGACCGCTGACGCAGCCAAGAGAGGCCCTTCAGTTCCTCCGCACAAACTGCCCTCCTGAATCAGCTCTCCAGGCAGCAGTATGATTGCATGATGGTAGAAAGGTATTCAGACAAACGCAACCACCAAGCACCTCCACACCGCCTGTTGAGCTTTCAGGTGCCCTGGCTCGGAGCGGACGACCGACGATCGCGGCCATAATTCAGCAGTATACGGGCCGAAATAGTATTAAATGCACGTCCTGTTCAAGCGCATGTGATATTCGCGGTTTCTGCCGCGATGTGATCACACGTTCCGTCGGCAATTGCTACGGAATGACGATCCCGACCGTCGGCGGAGTCGTGTTGGCAACGACGATCGTATAGCTCTGATTCGTCGAGGCAACCCAGCTCGCGGTGAAGTCCCCCTGTTCCCCTTGGATCGTCACGGTCACATCCACTTGTCCGGGTGCGACATCCTGGTAGGCGGACGTGGTTCCCGGCGCAACGTTGTTGATATTGATCGTGTTGCCGCCGGAGGTCTGAACCTTAAGGCTTGCATCGGTGCTCCGGTCATTCTTCACGCGGAACCTTGGCGGCGCATCCGGATCACTTGAGCAACCGCCGATGACCGCAAGCAGCGCAATGATCAGAATCGTCGAAATAGTTTTCATCGTATATGCTCCTTTGTGTTCTGAGCATGTTCAACGCACAAGAACCATCTGCTTCGTCATGACGGTCATTCCCGTCCTTAGCTGATAGTAATACACTCCGCTCGTCATCCCCCCGGCATTCCACATGACCGTGTAGGAGCCCGGAGCTTTCACCTCGTTCACCAACACCGCCACCTCTCTCCCAAGAATATCGTGAATCGATACTCTCACCATTCCGTATTCCGCAATCCGCATTCCGAAATTGGTCGTCGGATTGAACGGGTTCGGATAGTTCCGCCCCAGATCTGTGCCTCCCGGGACGAAGGCGTGTGAGTCATCGGTCACGTCGGTTGTCGAACCTGGCAGAAACAGACCATACAGATCGCCATCGGTGAAAGCCAAACCCGTTCGCGTTGCCGTGAGCAAAAATTTTCCGTCGACAAATCCCCCAACCCCGCCGAGCGGCACCTTGTTGCCAATGCTGCCGAACGCCGTGAATGCCGTGTCAATCGGTATACCGCTCGCATTGAAGAACCGTCCCGCCACGCGCATCTGCGGTGCGAATTCCATCCAGGTCATCAGATAATTCGTGCCGTCGAATGCCGCCGAAGTGAAGGATGGGTCCTTCGTGGAATCGCAGATGATGAACCGGGGGGACACAACGCCGGTTGTGGAAACGAAGCGCCCAAAGAGATTCCAGCGGTCGGATGTATCGGCTGCCTGGTCATGGTACCCGACCCAGTACTTTGTTCCGTCATACGTCATCGAGACGGGATTATCGCTCGCGTTGTCGCTGTCGTCGATAACGAAGTTCGTCCCGATGAGCGTTCCCGCCGGACTCACGAATTGACCGAGGATCGTCTTGTCCGTCAGCGGATGATCGACCCGACACCATGCCACAAGATACTTGCTCCCGTCATGCGCAATAGCGCATTCACGGGCATATCCCTCGCTGATCTGGAAGGGGGATCCGATGAAGCTTCCGTCCCGGCCGATGCGCTGTCCGTACATAATGTCATGGTGATGATCTGGTCCCTTCACATAGAGGACAAGGAAGGTCGTATCGGCATACGTGAGCAACCCGCGCCCTTGACCCCACTTGGCATTCACACCGGTCGCGATGGTGAATCGTGATCCGATGAGCGTTCCGGACGTTCCGACGAATTGGCCATAAACATTTCCGATGCCGTTCGTATCGCCAGATGCGAAGGCTGGAAAGCTGTCCGTCCACGCGATCATGTACTTCATTCCGTCGAATGCGACCTGCGGATTGCTACCCGCATAGCCCAGCGGGATCCGTGGACCGACCAGCGAACCCGTGGTGGAGACGAATTGAAGACCGAGCGTGTATTGATTCGCCGCATCCCCACGGATCGCAAAGAGGAAGTTTGTCCCGTCAAACGCCCCGCCGCCGCCGAAGGTGTTCTCACTGCCGACGGCGATTGGAAATTCCTGAGCAGCGGAAATGGAGAAAGACAAAACGAGGAGAAGTACGAGCATGATCGAGGAGCGGCGATTCATCGCAACACCTTTCAATTGGTGAGAAAGACACACGAACGCGGAAGTCGAAAGGAAGGACAGAACCTGCATAATGGTTTGCGGTGACCTCGCCTGCCGCCTCCTGGTC
>JALONE010000202.1 GCA_025455125.1 Bacteroidota bacterium | reverse complement strand
GATATTCCGGACGAATCGGTACGTTCAAAGATCGAACGGTTTCAATCGCGTGCATCGGAAGCGCGAGTATCATTGCCGGAGTACGCACTTCGTTTTATCCTCTCCCACGATGCCGTTTCGTCCGTCATCGTCGGAACGAAGCGCAGCGATCACCTTATGGCGAATACTGCAGCGAGCCAGAAAATCGAATTGACAAAGTCCATTGGCCTCAACGAGCGCCCTCGCGTAACCGGTAACTAGCCCCCTTTTACCACCATTCATCTCACATCTCACATTTTCCATATCCCATTTCACATATCCCATCTGTAATTTGCCTTCCCCCTTTTGCCTTTTGACTTCTGCCTTCTGACTTGTCAAAAGTTGTCATACATCAGACATACGAAAAAGTTGTCGTTCGTCCCGTTTTTCCTTGACATCGACTGCATTGCCTCGTATTTTTGGAAGCCCTTCCATGAAATCGGACTTGCCGCCGACCATCTACGATATTGCACGCGCCGCGAAAGTGGGAATCGGTACGGTTTCGCGCGTTTTTAATAACCATCCGAGTGTCTCCAACGACACGCGCAGTCGCGTGCTCAAAGTCGCTTCACGATACAATTATCAGCCGCATCCGATGGCGCGCGGGCTCGCTCGCCGGCGGACAAACGCGATTCTCGTCTACCTTCCATACTTCACCAGTTTCTTCTTCGTTGAGATTCTCCAATCCGTTCAATCGGTGCTGGGCGATGCCGGATTCGATCTCATCCTCCATGGCGTCAAGCATCCCGGCAATGCGGCCGAATCGATGCAGAAGCCGACGACGCGCGGACGCGTGGATGGCATTCTGTTCTTCTCCATGAAGATGCCGGAAGAGGTTTTAAAAGAGTACGAGCGTCTGAGTATTCCCCTCGTCTTCGTCGATACGCACCACCCGGCGGTCGATTCCTATTTTGTCGAGAATGTGCGGGGATCCCGCATCGTGACGGAGCATCTCATTGAAAAGGGACATGTCGATATCGGGATGCTGAACGCGGTCCGTGACAGTTCGCCGGCGCGAGAACGGTTGAAGGGATTCCGGGATGCGCTCAAAGAGCACGATCTGCCCGTGAACCCGGAATGGATCATCCACGCACCACCGGGTCCTTTGGATGGATTCACGAAAGAGAGCGGGTACCATGCGATGAAGCAATTGCTCGCTCTGCCAAAGCGGCCGACGGCGGTCGTGGTCTCGAGCGACATTCAGGCGATCGGAGCCCTCGAAGCAGTCCGGGAGGGGAATCCGAAACAGAAGATCGCCATCACGGGATTCGACGACATCGACCTCGCGCGCTACTTCGAGCTGACGACCATGCGCCAGCCCATGAGCGAAATGGGGGCCCTCGCCGCAAACCGGCTCCTGGAGCGGATGCAACATCCCGGCCTGCCTCCGATTCAGAGGTCGTTCGTGCCCGAATTGATCGTTCGCAAGACCTCGGCCGTGAAGGCTGTGGAACACGTTTCCTGATTTTCTTGTTCTATTTATTCGTGCTTTCTGGACCACAAGCGCCGATTCTGCGTTGGTTCTACCCTAAGAAGGAGAAAGACCTTCATGCGAATTCTGACCACCATCCTCGCTGTCGCGTTGCTCGGCTCGATCGCATTCGCCGGGAATACCGGCAAGATCGCCGGTACAATCAAAGACAAGAAGACCGGTGAACCTCTCATCGGTGTGAACGTCAAGATCGAAGGCCAACCGCTCGGCGCGGCGACCGATTTCGACGGACGCTACAGCATCATCAACATTCCCCCCGGTCCGTACGTCCTCGTCATTACGCTGGTCGGGTATCAGCCTGTCCGCGTGACGGACGTTATGGTCAAGATTGATTTGACGACGACCATCGATATCGAGATGACCGAAACTGTGCTCGAGCTCGGTCAGGAGGTCATCATTGTGGCCGAGCGTCCCCTCGTGCAGAAGGACCTGACAGCCACGACGGCGATCATCGGTGGAGCCGAGATCGATGCCTTGCCCGTGACGGAAGTAGGCGCCGTGCTAAATCTTCAGGCAGGTTTCGTCGCCGGAAGTCTGCGTGGCGGACGAAGCGGTGAAGTAGCGTATTGGGTGGACGGAGTCCCTCTGACCGATGCGTTCAACGGAAGCCAGGTGGTTGAGGTGAACAAGAGCCTCGTGCAGGAGATGCAGCTGATTTCCGGAGCGTTCAACGCAGAATACGGTCAGGCGATGTCCGGGATCGTCAATATCGCGACGCGTGAAGGAGGGACGCAATTCAAAGGGGGTATCGGGGTGTATGGCGGAGATTATCTCGTCAACGACGCCAACTTGTTTCCAGGAATCTCGTTCGATCCGACGCATATCCGGAACATCGAAGGAAATGTCAGTGGGCCGGTGTTCGGTGATGACCTCACATTTTTCGCAAACGCCCGGTACATCTATTTTGACGGATATCTGAAGGGATATCGCCGGTTCAATCCGGATAACATCGCGTACACGGACAGCCTTGGACGGTTCGTTCTGTCTCGGGACGAGAGCGGACGCGGGGACAGTTCGGTCGTTCCGATGAACTGGAGCAAGCGGACTTATCTCCAGGGGAAACTGACATGGCGGATCGCCTCCGGCATGAAGCTGACGGGGAACTATATTTTCGATTACAATGTCGGGAAGGCGTTCAACAGAAGCTTCTTCTACAATCCCGACGGTATCGGCAACAACTACAACACCAGCCACACCTTTCTCTCCCAATTCACGCACACACTCAGCAATTCAACGTTCTACACGATCGGTGCATCGCTCTTCGACAAGAACTATCAATATTATCTGTACGACCTCCAGTATCAGGATTCGGTGGATGCTTCCGGGAACTACGTCGGTGCGTTCGAGGTCGTCAATCCCAGCGGTCCGCGCTATGTCCATCCCAAGTTGTTCCTCTCGAATGATTCGTACAGTTTCCTGACCGGAGGAACGGATCTCGGACGCTATGACCGCACGACGACGACGGGTCTCGTCAAGGTTGACGTGACCAGCCAGGTCGACCAAACCAATCTTATCAAAGCGGGCGTGGAGGTGCGCAAACATCGGCTCAATGTGAACTCCTTCTCCCTCCAGCCGATTGCAACGCAAGGTGACATCAATCTGGCCAGTGATGATCCGTACATCCGCACCTACATTCCGGATGTCTCCTCGAATTTCCACGATCGCTACACGCGCGAGCCCTTTGAGTTCTCGGCGTATCTTCAGGACAAGATCGAGTTCAAAGACATCATTGTGAACGTGGGTGTGCGCTACGATTACTTCGAACCGGATGGGTTCGTTCTGAATGATCCGAGCGATCCGAGCATTTACAATCCGATCAAGCCGCAGAATCGATACCGTGACGTGAATGGGAACGGCGTGCAGGATCCGGGCGAATCGAATGTGACGCTGGCGGAGCGGGAGTCGTACTGGTACAAGAAGGCTTCCGCGAAAGCGGCCGTGAGTCCGCGGCTCGGGGTTTCGTTCCCCGTGACAGAACGAGGCATCGTCCATTTTTCCTACGGCCACTTCTTCCAGATCCCTCGCTTCGAACGATTGTATGAGAACCCGTACTTCAAGATCGGGCTCGGTACCGGCAACCAAGGAGTCGTCGGCAATGCCGACCTCGAACCGGAGCAGACGATCAGTGGTGAGATCGGATTGCAGCAGCAGCTCACCGACGACATTTCGGTGGACGTAACGGCATATCTGAGAGACATCCGTAACCTGACCGGAACGCGCGGTGACCAGATCGTCATCTTCGGCGGTTCGGCTTCTTACAGCCGATACACCAACAGCGACTTCGGATTCATCAAAGGCATCGTGCTGACGCTGGATAAGCGGTTCGCCGGCGGACTCAACGCATCGCTTGACTACACGTATCAGGTCGCGAAGGGAAGTGCCTCCGATCCGCAGGAAGCACGCAACGCCGTGTCGGGCGGCTTACTCCCCGAGGTCCAGTTGAATCCCCTCGGCTGGGATCAGCGTCACACGCTGAACATTTCGGTCGGATACACGACAGGGGTCTGGGGGGTGAGCTCGATCGCGCAGTATGGC
>JALONE010000201.1 GCA_025455125.1 Bacteroidota bacterium | reverse complement strand
GGTCTTCTATGGGGCTTTTAACTGAGGGGGGATAGCTTGAATGGAGCTGGCGGTCGGATTTGAACCGACGACCTGCGGTTTACGAAACCGCTGCTCTACCACTGAGCTACGCCAGCGTCATTTCTTCGTTTCTAAGACGAAAACGGCGCATTTTCTGCGCCGATACATCGTAATCAATATACCAAATAATCCATCTCATCGCAACTGGATTTTGTGACGCCGGCTCTTGACTCTTGGAATAGCCCGGTGTACCATTCACTCGAATGACGTTGGCATCGGTCCCAGATGGTTTCGTCCACCAATTGTCGGAGGCACGGATGAAGCAGCTGAACACCCCGAATCCCAAACTGTCAAAACCGGATCGCATCACGCAACGAAAGCTCGCGATCCTCGATCCGCGGTTCAAACAAAAGGAGCAAAACACCAAGCGATTCAAGATCGGGCAAAGCGTCACCGCAGGACACGTCCGCGGCGGGCATTCGTTCCATTAGGTCCCGAGAAGAAACTTCGCACTCGAAGAACGTAAAGAAGCACACGAGCGCACAAACAACAAAAGGCCTCTCCTTTCGGAGGGGCCTTCTCATATTCTCCCGACTGCTTCTCAGTACAAGCCTACGACCGCGACCTCCGTAACAGAATGAGTGTCGTGTCATCTTTTAACTCAGTCCCCTCACGAAATGATGTCATCGATTGCACAAGGCGATCCCTGATCGACCGAAGCGATTCCTCCTGAAATGCCTCCAGGATCGCCGTCAGCCGTTCCAGTCCGAATTGGCGTCCGTAGCGGTCTTCCGTCTCGAGCAATCCATCGGAATAGAGCACCAGCATATCCCCGGGTTCCAACTGCACTTCGACGATCTCGGCAAGGTCCTCAAATCCCATCGTTCCGTTGACGCCGTTGTTCGCATACGTCATACCGATCGCAACACCCCTCGATTCCAGCATCTGCGTCTTTCGCTCCCGGGAACGAAACAGCATCGCCGGGGGATGTCCCGCGCGACAGCACACAACCCGTCCGTCCGGGTGAACATGGGCCATGCCGACCGTGAGGAAGTAGCCCCTTCGCATCTGCTGATATAAGTATCCGTTGAGCCGTCCGAGCAAGTCCCGAGGATCGCCGGCGGTCCGCGCGAAGAGCTGCAGGGCCGTCTGCGCTTTCACCGCGTAGAGCGCAGAGGAGATCCCCTTGCCGGACACATCACCGACGACGGCCATCGTGCTCTTGTCCGGAAGCGGAACGAGGTCGAGGAAATCCCCACCGACGTCCCGAGCCACTTCGCTCAGCATCGACACTTCGTAGCCATCGACGACGACCTGCTCGGACGGAATCAATCCCTCCTGGATGCCGCGTGCGACGGCAAGTTCATCCCGCGTCAACAGCTTTTCTGCGACCTCCATCGCCAACAGGAAACTGACGGCAATGAACGCGATGAACATCTCACCAAAGGACTGCTGACCATAGCCGACGAGAAAGAGGAGGAGCGAGAGCGCGTACACGAACCGCCGCGCTGGCGTGAGCTTCGAGAGAAAGGCCCGGAAGAGATACCCGGCAAGCTTGAGATAGCGGAATATGGGACGCCGCTCCGATTCAACGGAAGATGCATGACGGAGATAGAATTCATACATCCCGCGGGTCTCGTCCGTGAGCAACCGTTCGAACTCCGAGCGCGTGAGTTCGCCGGTGACCATGCGGATCAAATCCTGAAAGAATCGAAATGTCGTGGAGGCCATGGAGTCGTGATTCGCTGTCACATCGTCGGAGAAATGAATGCCATCATAGGGTATACGAACTCGCGTGTGGAAAGATGCCCGCGGTCACTCTGCACGTTCGACCGTCTTCCATGGAAGCAAATACCCCTCGCCTGTCAGTTGCTCCCGGTGCTGGTCGACGAATTCCCGGAGTGCTTCGGCAGAGATCGCTTCCGCTACCCCATATTCGACATCCGTGCGGCGCTCCACGAAGAGATCACCGCGGTACGGCAGCGAAGGATCGGCCTCTATTCCCTCCCCTTCCCGCGACGGTGTCACCACGTACTCAATGTTCCCCTTCGCTGCCCGCACCAGGCCGACCAGTTCGAAATTCGGAACACCATCGCGCACGGCCAGCACAATGCCGCCGCTGTATCCCCGACGATGGCCAGAATCCAGATAGAACGATCCACGCCGATCGCGGTTGGGACTGCTGACGATCGCCTTCGTGACCATCCGATGTCCGGACGGGTACCCGAATATGTAGACGAAGGCTCCCCACTCCAGTTCTTTGGCGTTGCCGAGCGGATAGGTGAGCGCGCTGTTCTCGACCGCCAGCGGCTGAACGAACTTCCTTCCCACGACCGCGAGGTCCGCTCCGCGATCCTTCGCAAGGACTTGCAGTTGCGACATCCCCTGCACGCCAGCGATGTAGAACTCCTCCCGCTCTTTCACCGCACACGACTGCACATAGGGCGTCGGGCGTCGATCGGCCCCGGCGTAGTATGTCACGACGGTATCAGGGAAATCGACGATGTGGGCACACGTCAGCATTGCAATGCTGTATCTGCTGGATGCGACGATCGCCGCGCTGCCGGAGGACGTGCGATTGAGGAACACGACCCGTTCCGCCTTCTCGTGAACAAATGGCTCCGCGAGCTGCTCACGCGTGATCCTCGCCTCGGGTGCGAACACGAAGTTCCGGTAGTAGGCGATCGCATTCAGCATACGCACAGACTCCGAGATCTCCTCGAGTTGTTGCGAGCATCCCTTATACGGGAACTCGGAGTCGTACTTCCCGTCGAGGAGCGTTGGATACACCTCGCGATAGACCAGGGATGTGCAGGACAGGGACACGACCGCCATCGCTGCGCACAGAGTGAACATCCACGATCGAGCACGCATAATCGCACTCCTTCCGTTCGAACGCTGCATTCCACTTCTGCTCATTAGAACACGATGAAGGGGATGTGACAGAGAGCCCACAGCGCATACCGTTGGATCGCCAGGCGACGGGCATCTTCCGACAGTATAGCGAAGTAGACCCCCTTCGCGATCGTGTTGCTCATCGTCGAGAGAATGATCGCTGCAATCATAACCGTGGCCGTCGTCCCCGAGCCTTGAAGAAGCGAGAGGATGAACGGCGTGATATCGCCGAATCCGACCACCGCGGAGAGCACCAGCAGTCCCGAATCGCCGATCGTCCGGAGGACGAACCCTGTCACCACGGACAGCAGAACAAACAAGATCGCAAAGCCCAGGGCGGGGCGGATCTCAAACGGGTTCTGCAATTCCGGGATCTCATCGTGACCACTGGATCGGTGACGCCGCGGGATCCATGACGAGAACGCGAACCCGATCAACGACAGGCCGACAAGACGGTACCACAGCCCGGGCAGCGCCGACGGCGTGATCAACCAGACGAGGACCAGGATCCGCAGATACATCATGCTCCCCGCAAGCAACGCCGCCTGCAGTGCGCTCTCACTCCGCTCCGGATGCGCTTTGGCCATGCGTCCCACGGACACCGTCAGTGCCGTACTCGACACAATACCGCCAAGAATGCCGGACATCCAAAAGCCCATGCGCTCGCCGAACTTCTTTTCCAGCACGTAGCCGATGAATCCGAGGGTGGAAACGATGATGACCACATGCCACACCGTCGTCGGGTTGATCCGAAAAACGGTAAATTCTTTGTTTGGGAGAACCGGCAGAATGATCACCGTGACGAGGATGAACTTCACGACAGCAAGGAACTCCACCTTACTGAGCCGCTCGACGTAGGATTCCAGCATCGCCTTCTCGGACAGGAGGATCGTATTCACGACTCCCAGCGCCATGGCGACCCAGACATCTACCAGCATCGCCAGCGCTCCCGTCACAAACGTGAGGAGCGCCGAGATCTCGCTCGTTGATCCGAACCGCTCTGCTTTGATCTTCGCAACGTAGGCGATCCCCGTCAGCGCTCCGAGTGTCAGCAAGCCTGCCGGCAGAACAAAGGTCGCGCCGATCTGGAACAACCATGCGCATCCAAACCCGAAGAGACTGATAATCGGATGGGTACGCACGCCGCCGAAGACGAACTTC
>JALONE010000200.1 GCA_025455125.1 Bacteroidota bacterium | reverse complement strand
TAGGGAGTAGTAAGTAGTAAGATGGGGGAACATTGTGCAGCAGTGAGGATGGAAAAGGCAGGGAGTGTTCTTCAGAGACAGTTCTGATGAATGCGCTCTGCCTTTTGCTTTTCATCTTTCCAATCAATAATCACAAATCGCAAATCACCAATTCTTCCAATCACCAATTCTCTTCTTCCTATTCCTCCCCCCTCTGTCCCGCATACAAATACCGCTTGATCTTCTGTGTCGGTGTCTTCTCGAACGGTTCCGTCTGCTCGATCACGCGACTGAGTCGTGAGAATACAGACACCTGCTCGTTCGTGGTGCGCTTGATCTCCTCCAGGAGCAGTACGATTCGTTCTTTCGACTGAGATTCCGTCAACCCCTCTGACGCGAACTGCTCGTCCAGCTTCTCGTAGTCCAAATGGATGCGCGCCGTGATCGTTCCCTGGTCATCGAATACGAGGGACTCCAGCACGACGTCCGACTGATTGATGATCGATTCGATCGCCTCAGGATAGATGTTCTCGCCGCTCGGCCCAAGGATCATGTTCTTGAGACGCCCCTTGATATAGAGATAACCGTCATCGTCGATGGTCCCAAGGTCCCCGGTGCGGAACCAGCCGTCCGGCGTGAACGCCTCTGCAGTCCGTTCTGGATCCCGGTAGTATCCGTGCATGACGCTCGTGCCGCGTGTTTGGATCTCACCAATGCCGGATTTTGGATCCGGATCTGCGATGCGAATTTGCATGCCCGGCACGACCGGCCCCGTGGAGCGGTACTTCGTCAACGAAGGCGTACACCCCGCGATGAGCGGGGAAGTCTCTGTCAATCCGTACCCGATCGCGTAGGGGAACCCGGCTTCGCGTAGGAAGAGCTCGACATCGGCGGCCAGCTTGGCGCCGCCAATGCCGTAGAACTTCAACTGGCCCCCAAACGTCTTCATGAGTTTCTTCCCGGCGGCCTTGTGGATGCGCTTCCGCATGGCCGGAAGCTTATAGAGCATTCGAAGCAGGACCTTCGACTTGATTTGGGGGAGAATGCGTGCTTTGAAGATCTTTTCGATGATGAGCGGAACGGTGAGCATCACCGTCGGCTTGACGACTTCGAGCGCCGGGAGCATGACCGCGGCCGTGGGGGGCTTGCGCAGGTAGCTGATCGACGCTCCTTGTGTGATGGCGAGGATCATGCCAATGGTGCATTCCAGCACGTGGGCCAGCGGCAGGATCGAAAGGAATCGGTCTCGCTCGTGAACATCCTGGATCTCCGCGCACGCAAGCACGTTGCTCGCGATGTTTCGGTGCAGCAGGACGACCCCTTTTGAATGGCCCGTGGTACCGGAAGTGTAGATGATCGCCGCAATGTCGTCGGGACGCACTTCCACCCGCAACTTGCCGACGAGCCGCATCGCCACATTCCGTATCTTTCTGAGTTCCCTGCTTCCTTCCTCGATGAGGCGCCGAAGCGTGGCCTTCGATGTCCGCGGATTGATGATGGAGAAGTCGTCGAGCAGAATGACGCATTGAAACGCGCCGAGATGAAGATCCTCCACCTTGTGATAGAACCGCTCGGAGACGAACAGGACGCGTGCGTCCGAATGGCGGAGAATATGGCTGATCTCGGAGGGGTGGAAGTCGGGAAGGATGGGGACCACGACGGCGCCGCACGTACTGATGGCGAAGTACGCGATCGGCCACTGCGGACTGTTCTCGCCGAGGAGCGCGACCCGGTCTCCGTGTTGGATCCCCTGGTCTTGGAGGAATCGCGCAAGATGCTCGATCTGCTGGCCGAACTCGCGGTACGACATCAAGGATTCGCCTGCATACCCGAGCGCCGGCCGTTCAACGTGCTCGCGCACACTGCGTTCGATGATGGAAACGAGCGTCAACGACTGCAATTTGGGGACCGCCATGGCATCTCCTTCGCTTCGTGTGCTCCGACCGCCCAAACATACGAAGTTTTCGTCTGACTTAAAACGCTTCATCGTCTTGCCGGAAGAAGAAAAAATCCCTACCATAGGGCGTCATTTCACCCCATTCATTCCTTGGAGCCCTCAATGAAACGTGTTGTCGCTGTTCTGATCCTGCTGTCCCTTTCGCTCTCTCTGATGCTCACCGCCGGCGAGAAGTTTCGCTATAAGTTCGAAAAAGGGAAGACCTACCGCTATCAAGTCACCACCGATTCCAGGACGAGCGGGTCGATGGGCGGAATGGAGTTCACGGCCGATTCAAAACTGTCGTTCGTGACCGCCATGGTGTCTCAGGGAATGACGTCCGAGGGGTTGGAGCTGATCGCGACGCTCGAGCGTGCGACCGCGATGATCAATGTTCCGATGATGGGGCTGCGTGATAGCACGATGGAACTGAGCGATTACGTCGGCAAGCGCGTCCGGCTGGTCGTTTCGGACCGTGGGAAGCTCGTTTCCTTCACGACCATCGATACGGTCGTCGCGGGCCGCATGTCGATGATGCTGGGCGGTGCCCCGACCGAATTGCTCAAACGATTGCTCGTGACGCTTCCGGATGCCCCTCTGGAAGCCAACGGAGCATGGAAGGAAAATACGCCGGATACGACGAAGAATGGCGGCGTGACGATGGTGATCCGGCCGAACATCGACTTCCAGGCCGTGGGGAAGGAAACGAAGGGGGCACATGAAGCGTGGAAGATCATGGTGAATGGCGTGTCGGCCATGGAAGGGGCGGGAACAGCACGCGGGATGGATGTGACCGTGGACGGCTCGACGAAGATTGCGGGGACGCTCCACTTCGCACCGAAGGCTGGTCTGCTTGTGGAGTACGACGCGACTACGGATTCCGAAGTGACGCAAACGTTCTCGGGTGCGCAAAGCGGCGCCCAGCTGATGACCACCACATCCAAGAATGTCATCAAACTTCTGAACTGAACGATGATGTCACGCCGAACACAGAGTACCCGACTGATCGTTGCGCTTCTGCTCCTGAGCAGCACAACCTGGGCAAGCCGTCCCGCGATTCCTCCGGAAGAATATCGTACGCGCCGCGCGACGGTGCTGAGCCGGATGGACTCCTCCTCCGTCGCCGTGTTCCGCGCGAACGACACCGACCAGCGCAACGGCGATGTCAACTATCGCTACCGGCAGAACTCAAACTTCCTGTATCTCACAGGATGCGACGAGTGGGGAGCGACGTTGGTGCTCGTCCCCTCCGGACTGACCCTGAAGGACAACCGGATCGTTCGGGAGATCCTGTTCGTCACCGGCGGTTCCTCGCAATGGACAGGAGACCGGCTCGGTGTTGAGGGAGCGATGAAAGAACTCGGATTTGGTGCAGAGGGGACCCTGAGCGCGGCCCTTCCGCACGAAGAGTTCAGCGAGGTGTTTGCGCGTGCCATCGCCGGGAAGAGAACCCTGTACTATGCTCACTCCCTTCCGGAGGTTGTCAATGATCCGGTCTCGGGGAAGCGGTTCGTCACCTCGCGCGAGATCAGGAATGAACTCAAGGCGAAGTATCCAGAACTCGAGCTCAAGAATCTGAATTCCGTGCTGTCCGAAATGCGGAGCATCAAGTCTCCCGCGGAGATCGCGTTGCTGAAATCAGCGATCGATGCGACGACGACGGCCCATAGAGAAGCATTCAAGAGCTGCGAACCGGGGATGATGGAGTACGAACTCCAGGCGGTGATCGAGTACTGCTTCGCCCGGTTGGGTGCGGAGTATACAGGATTTCCCTCCATCGTCGGCTCTGGACCGAACTCACAGATACTCCATTATGAGGCGAATCGCCGCGAGATGCTGGATGGCGATGTCGTGCTCATGGACATCGGGGCGGAGTTCGGCGGCTATTCGGCGGATGTGACCCGTACGATTCCGGTGAATGGCACATTTACCGAAGCACAGCGTTCGATCTACACGATCGTCCTGGCAGCGGAAGAGGCCGCCATCCGCGAAATGGTGATCGGCGCCTCGTCCAATGCGGCGCAGAAGAAAGCGTATGAAGTCCTGGCGCAAGGGCTCATGGACCTCGGCATCATCAGCGATGCGAAAGGGCTCAACAAGTATTGCCCGCACGGCGTCAGCCATCCCATCGGGTTGGAGGTCCACGATGT
>JALONE010000199.1 GCA_025455125.1 Bacteroidota bacterium | reverse complement strand
GGTGAGTACCTCCTGCATACTTACTTCTCGTTCGCGAAGTAATACAAGCAGATGATAGAGCAGGTCGGCGGTTTCTTCGGTGAGGCGTTTCTTGTCTTGTGCGAGTGAGGCCACGACGGTCTCGACGGCTTCTTCTCCTACCTTCTGGGCGATCGCTGCGGTTCCCTTCTCAAACAACTTCGTCGTGTATGATCCTGCGGGGCGTTAACGGTATCGCTGGTCAATGATCTGCTCGAGCCGCAGGAGTACGTCCGCAGATCCGACAGCGTCTCCGAAACACGTTTCTGCTCCCGTGTGGCAGACCGGTCCGTGTGGTATCGCCCGCACGAGCAGGGTATCGCTGTCGCAGTCCTCGTGCACGGAGACAAGCTCCAGGTAGTTTCCCGACTCTTCTCCTTTCTGCCACAGCCGCTGTTTCGTTCTGCTCCAGAATGTGACGCGTCGTTCTGATAGCGTCCGATCGACCGCCTCCTGGTTCATGAAGCCGACCATGAGGACGCGACCGTCGCGGGCATCCTGCACCACGGCGGGAATCAAGCCGTCACATTTGCTGAAATCGAGTTTCATGGATTTCACCACAGAGACACAGGGTCACAACGTTGAGAAAGATGCTGGACGGACAGGAATGCCTTCCGATGCAAGATACCGCTTCAGTTCTTCGATCTGAATTTCTCGGTAATGGAAGATGCTCGCAGCGAGGACGGCATCCGCCCGTCCATCCACGACGGCATCGCGCATGTGTTTCATCGTTCCTGCGCCGCCTGAGGCGATGACGGGCACAGAGACGGCATCGCTCAGGGCGCGGAGCAGTCCGAGGTCATAGCCGCTCTTCGTTCCATCACGGTCCATGGAGGTCACGAGGAGTTCTCCCGCGCCGCGTTCGACCACCTCACGCGCCCACACGATCGCATCGCGACTCGTTGGTTCGGTTCCGGCGCGGGTCCAGACCGTCCATGTAGAATCCTGGCGTCGCACGTCGATGGCAGCGACGATCGATTGTCCACCCACCCCGCGAACGCAGTCATCGATCAACTGCGGACGTGCGAGGATCGCCGAATTGAGCGAAACCTTGTCGGCACCAGCTTCCAGCGCCCAGCGCACGGCATCCGCCGTTCCGATCCCGCCACCAACCGTGAACGGAATACGCACGACTTCCGCCACCCGTTCCACCATCCGAAGAAACGTCGAGCGTCCTTCCAGCGTCGCGCTGATATCCAGGAATACCAGCTCGTCCGCTCCTTCGTCCGAATACCGCTGCGCGAGTTCCACCGGATCGCCGGCATCGCGAAGGTTGACGAAGTTCGTCCCTTTGACGGTCCGGCCGTCCTTGACATCAAGACACGGTATGATGCGCGCGGTCAGCATCGATCAACTCTTCGTGATACGCGTCAGTTCTTCCAATCGGAGCCTTCCTTCGTAAAGCGCTTTTCCGACGATGACCGCTTCCACGCCCACACGCTCCAGGGCGAACAGGTCCTCGACCGTGGTCACGCCACCCGAGGCAATGATACGCATTTCTGGAAACGCCTTCCGTAACTGCTCAAAGAACTCGACATTCGCTCCCTGCAGCGCACCGTCCCGCTCGATGTCTGTGCAAATGAACATTCGCGCGCCATATCTGATCATTTCAGACAAGAATTCCACCGGCCCGCGTCGACTATCTTCGAGCCAACCGCTCACAGCAACGGAATTATTCCGGACGTCCATGCCAACGGCGATCCGTTCACTTCCGAATTCCTCCAACCAGTATTTCACCAATTCCGGGGACTTGGCGGCGATGCTTCCGACAACCACACGATCGACGCCGATCGACAAGAGGCGACTTATATCGTCCGCCGTGCGAATTCCTCCGCCGACCTCGATCTTCATTTCCGGCACCCGTGCGATCGCCTCGATCGTCGCCCAGTTCGCCACGGCGCCTCCGCGCGCGCCGTCAAGATCCACCACGTGGAGATAGCGAAGTCCGGCGGTGGCGAAGGAACGTGCAACGTCGGCAGGCGCATCCGAGTAGACCACTTTCTGTTCGTAGTCCCCCTGGTGCAGCCGCACGCAGCGTCCTTCGATGATGTCTATCGCGGGAATGATCAGCATCGTTCGATGAAGTTTCGTAGGAGCCGTAGTCCGGCGCTCCCGGATTTTTCCGGATGAAACTGGACACCGTAGAAGTTGCGGATGGACACCGCAGAGCTGAAGGTCACGCCATAGTCCGTCCGGCCGATCGTCTGATCTGTTAACGGCGCCCGATACGAATGAACGAAATAGAAGTACTCATCCGGCGAAATGCCGTTGAACAAAGGCGAAGAAGCGTCGTGCTGAATCGTATTCCAACCCATATGCGGGATCTTCAGCGTCCCGTCTGATTCAAATCGCGCCATCGTGCCGGGAATCAATCCAAGTCCCGTCGTGCTCCGCTCCTCCGAGCGCTCGAACAGCACTTGCATACCGAGACAGATGCCGAGGAACGGGATTCGCGTTTCCCGGATCCAATCGACCAAGGACGCCTGCTCCAACGCTTCCATCGCGCTTCGAGCCTCTCCAACGCCGGGAAGGATAATGCGGGATGCGCGTTCCAGTACCGTTCGTTCTGCGGTCACCGTGCATCCCACGTTGAGTTGACGCAGTGCATTGACCACCGACCGCACGTTTCCCGATCGATACGATATGATCGCTACTGTTCCCGCCATAGATGGTCGTTTAGCACGCGCTAACACGCAATAAGTTGCGTTGTTTTAAGGCGAACGGTCATGCTGAGCTTGTCGAAGCATGACCGTGGATCAGGCATCGGGCTTCAACACCGTTCGACAGGCTCACGGTGACATGCTCAGACTGACGGTCTTTGCAGAATACAAGACGACTTTCTGGGACCGGCACTAGCTGAAGAGATCACAACGAAACCTCGAAGACACGAAGAGAGTCGATCTTCTTTTCTTGGTGTCTTTGTGACTTCGTGGTGAACTCTTTGGTCTTTATCACCTTGTTAGAGGACTCCCTTGGTCGACGGAATGTTCTCCGCCGCGTCGCCGTCCATCGTAACAGCCTGGCGGAGCGCACGTGCTGTTGCTTTGAACATGGCTTCGATCTGGTGATGGTCGTTGCGGCCATTCACGGTGATGTGCAGATTCGCCCGAAGTCCATCTGCGAATGCTCGGAAGAAATCCTCGACAAGCTCGGTCGGGAGTTCTCCCACCCGCTCGCGCGTGAATGTCGCTTTGACCGCGCAGTACGGCCGTCCTCCCAGATCGAGTGCCACCTGCGCGAGCGATTCATCCATCGGAAGAACAAAGCCGTATCGGCCGATCCCCCGCTTGTCGCCGAGCGCCTGGAGGATGGCTTCTCCCAACGCGATGCCGGTGTCTTCCACAGAATGATGCTCATCGACCCTAAGATCTCCTTTCACGTCGATCGTCAGATCGATGCCGCTGTGTTTCGCGATCTGTTCCAGCATATGATCGAAGAAGCCGATGCCGGTGTGAATTGTCCCCCGGCCTGTTCCGTCGAGCGCGATCTCGACCGTAATGGTTGTCTCTTTTGTGGACCGCACGACACGCGCCGAGCGATCCGCATGGACGATCGCGTCACACAATTCAAGGAACGATTCCCGAGTAATGTCTGCAGCGCTTCCCGCATCCCGCGTCAGGCGAGCCGCTCGAACCTGGAGATTCCGCGCAAGCTGGACATCCGTTTCACGATCCCCGATCACCCACGATCTTTTCAGGTCGACCGGGTTTGTCCGCATGAAGTCCTCCAGCAGGCCGGTCTTCGGCTTCCGGCACGCGCAGTTGTCCTCCGGCACATGCGGACAGACGAACACGGCGTCGAATCGAATCCCTTCTCCGGCGAGATGGTCGAGGATGCGCTGCTGCACCGGCTCGAACGCTTTGAACGGAAAGCGTGGAGTGCCGAGATGATCCTGATTTGTTACCATGACGAGTTTGTATCCGTGCCGAACGAGACGCCCGAGGCCCGTCACGACCCCTGGAATGAACGCCAGTTTCTCGAACGAATCGACTTGTTCGTCCGGTGGTTCCTGCACCAGTGTTCCGTCGCGATCAACAAAGAGCACGTTCATTGT
>JALONE010000198.1 GCA_025455125.1 Bacteroidota bacterium | reverse complement strand
CTTCTGCCTTTTGAGTTTTGACTTCTGCTCCAGGCTCTGGGCCTTGCTCTGGGCCTTGCTCTGGGCTTTGCTCTGGGCTTTGCTCTGGGCAGTGCTCTGGGCCGACCTTGAACCAATGGCACCCGATCACTCCCTCCTTGCATCCACACGATACAGATACTCCCCCACCCGCGCCAGCCGTATCCCCGCCGTCTCCTCTGCCCCCCTCCACGGCCGCAGTTCCTCCTCTTGCCATCGTTCCCGGACCGCCTCGGTCGGCTTCGTGTACGTCAGCCAACGGTCAACATCCCATTCATACACCCTGGTCAGCACGTACACCGGCTTCCCCGGACCGACCGTCCGCTGTGTCACCGGAATCTTCCAGGGATGCCGGCCGAACAAGTACGACATCGCATCCGCAGTATAATTTTCCCGCTCATGATAAAAGACGACATCGATATCGCGGTGTTGCCGTTCACCCGCAAGCGTCTGATACAACATCATCATCGCATAATGATAGTTTGGCACGATGATGATGCAATTGCTGTCGATGTTCGTCAGTGCGCTCCGGACGTGCTCGTCTGCGAGTGTTTCAGTCCGCTGGGATGCCTCTCGGTAATTCAAGCCGAACGCAACGATCGGCGCACAGCACAGAACACCAGCCGCCAATATCCGAACTCCCCGCCGGTGATCGGCAAGCAGACGCTCGGCTCCCGTTCCGGAAAACCAGGCAAAGACGACATAGCTCGGAATGAGATACGGGAAGAAGTCCTGGATGGCGTAGCCAATCGCGAACAGCAGATTGGCCCCGGCGATAAAGAGGAGAAAAATGCCGACTACGCTCTTTCGAGCTGCCCAGATCCCCAGTGCGATGAAGGGGATGAACAGCAGCAGCTCTCTTCCTGCAAAGAGCGCAAGAACCGGAACGCGTTCGGTCAGAATCCATTCAAGCGAGAACCGAACGAGCAGATGCTGGAATTGTCCCCCCGTGACCAATCCCCAGAAGGTCGAAATGTCGCGCGCTGCCATTTCCAGGTACGGCGTTGAAGAATCATGCGAGCGGATGAAGATGTACGCATACTGCGATGCACCGATCGCGATGAAGAAGAGCACGCGGACGATCGTTCGCCCGTGAGTGAACATGCGTCTGTCGGTCTTCCACACGATGTAGATCAATGCCGGAAGCATCGTGACGGATGTCAGATGATTTCCGAACGAGAGCGCATACAAGAGAATTGCCGCGTCGAAGAATCTTACATTGCCGCTCTGACGCCATCGAAGGATCATGTAGAGGACTGACGCGACAAAGAGCCCGTGGAGCGCGTACACTTCTGCAATGACCGACTGAGACCAGACGGTGTAGCCAAGGCCGAAGGTCAAGGCACAGACTGCGGCGATCCCTGCGCGAACGCTACTGCGATGAAGGGTGAGCATGATCACGCTCGCAGTGAGGACGGAAAAGAGTGCGGACAACGCGTTCGCGCGCTGAGCAATGCTCCCGAGCGGAATCGCTCGTACCCACGCAGCGTTCAACAGAACATACGTCGGCATCCCCGGCTCATGCGGCGTGCCGAGGACATGGCCGATGAATTGGAGCTTTGCGGTGTCGCCCGAATAGCCGGTGCCGGGGAGCAAGGTGTAGAGATACACGCCCCCGAGAACGACGCACACGGCCGTCAGCAGGAGAGCGAAGACGAATCGTTCTGATGGGGTGAACATGGCGAGGAAAAGGATGAACGCAAAAACCTATGGAAAAGCGGGGAGGGAAACAAGGGGAGCACTAATAATTGCTGAGTGGTGAATTGTGATTGTTGATTGTGGATTGGAGTTGTAACTTCAGAATACATTGCGCAAACGTGAGAGGGAAAGGTGTCTGCAATTGAAATCCGGTGTTCCTGTTTGCTGTTCGATCTCGACGGAGTGTTGGTCGATTCGCGGAGGTGTGTCGAATCCATCTGGGTCCGATGGGGAGATGAACACCGGATCGATCCGCAGATGATCATCCAGAGGGCGCATGGTCGCAGAACCAGCGAGGTGATCCGGGAGATCGCTCCGCATCTGAACGTGGCGGAGGAAGTCGCAGCCATCGATCGGATCGAAGAAACAGCGACGAACGGCATCTTTGCCGTCCCGAATGCGCCGGAACTGATCGCGTCGATCCCGGCCGGGCGATGGGGGATCGTAACCTCATGCAGTGTTCCGGTCGCTCGATTGCGGATGAAAATTGCGGGAATCCCGACGCCGCGCGTATTCGTGACCTCGGAAGTCGTTGCCAGGGGAAAACCGTCGCCGGACGGCTATCTCCTTGCGGCAAAGAAGCTTGGCATCGAACCTGGTCAGTGCGTGGTGATCGAGGATGCGCCGGCGGGTATCGAGGCAGGCAAGAATGCAGAGATGCGTGTAATCGCTGTTGCGAGTTCGTATGAGCGCTCCGAACTCACTCGGGCGGACTGGATCGTTGATTCACTTGTGCTGCTGAGGGCTCGAGCGAACCCGACGGGGATGGTCGTCCATATCCAGGATCACCCGAATTCCCGTCCACAGCCCGCGGACCGCCGGGACTGTGGATCGGGTGATGCGGGGAAACGTCTTTAATCGGTGAACTCCACCACGTCGGCGCGGATCATCAGTTTCGCCTGCGTGTAGATGACCAGATTCAAGGCGTCCGCATCGTACCGAACATTCACCAAAGCGACCTTCTTTCCCTTCGCCGGACCGTGTTCGGCTTCATAGTTCTTCCACAGATTTTCGACCGCCTCCTTGTACAACATGCCGCTGCCCGAGACGCGTGCGATGGCAAACGTGTTCGTGGCAAATCCGGTCGAGAACGTACCGCCGAGAAGGTATCCGGCTTGTGATTCGCCCGTGACATTCTGCGCGACGATAGTGAAGTTGTTCCGCTGGAGCTGAACATCGGTCACGTTGGCGGCGATGAACGAGCCGCTCGAGGAACAGCCGGTGAGAAGCATGGCCGATAACACGATCACAGCGAGTGTCAACGATTGATGTCTGTTCACAGTTCATAACCTCCTGATGTTGTGGTAAGCAGTGCCAAGCCTCTGTTATACGATCTGCAATGAACCGTGGTTGCGGTTGTATTCCGGCCGCCGGTTCAAAGCAGGTCCGTGACCGCTGTCTTTCTTGACCCTCGTGCGAACCTTCCCTACTATTCACCTGCATCATCACGAACGCATCATTCTCCAGCCGAGAGGACCCGCCATGCGCATCCTGCTTCGATCTCTCCTGATCAGTTGTGCTCTTGTGCTCACCGTCGCCGCCCAGCAGAAGGACGACCGTAACTGCACGGACCATCCGCTGTTCACACGCATGCCGGATTCTTGGATCCACAGTTGTACCGAGAAAGAATTCGATTCGCGCCAGTTCATCGTCGGAACGGACAAGAAGGAAACCATCGAGGGGAAGCTCTGGCGCATCAACTACTATCCTCAAGCGTCGTTGAAGATAAAGCCGAGCGAAGTGCAGATCCTGCGCAACTACGAAAACGCCGTTCAGAAGATCGGCGGAACTATTGTTTGGAAGGGGAAGGGAAAGGAGACGTTCCGCTTGACGAAAGACGGAAAGGACATCTGGGTGGAAGTGACCGCGGAGTTCACAGGGAAATATGGCCTGACGATCGTGGAACGCGCCGCCATGCGTCAGGACATTGTCGCTGATGCGAACGCGTTCTTGAACGAACTCCGGACGACCGGACACGCATCCGTCTATGGCATCCTCTTCGACACGGGGAAGTCGGAGTTGAAGCCGGAGTCGAACAATGCACTGGAGGAGATCACGAAGCTGATGAAGATGGAGCCGAGCTTAAAGCTCTACGTCGTTGGCCACACGGTCAACATCGGCGGATTGGACTACAACATGCGGCTATCGCAGGACCGAGCCGAGGCGGTCGTGCAAGCGCTCGTTCGCGAACGAGGAGTTGATGCGACACGGTTGAAATCGTTTGGGAATGGACCGTACGCCCCCGTGGCGACGAACGAGACAGAAGAGGGGAGAGCGAAGAACCGCAGGGTGGAGCTGGTGAAACAGTAGAGATGTGATGCATCAATAGGTCAACCCGGGAAGCCTTCCCGGGTTGACC
>JALONE010000004.1 GCA_025455125.1 Bacteroidota bacterium | reverse complement strand
CGTATTCTTCGCCGAATCGCTTGGGGAAGACGGACTTGTGAATGGGGTGTGTCACCGTGAGGACCGGACAGATCGCCCGGCGGACGACCTCTTCGGTCGTGTTACCGATCTGCACACGGCGCATGCCCCGCGCACCGTGCGTACCCATCACCACGAGATCGACGTCGTATTCAGAGGCAAGCCGGACGATAGTGTTCTCCGGTTCAATGTCCCTGCCAACGATCTTCTCCACTTCGATGTCATGTCCGTGCTCGTGGTAGGTCTTGAGGTCTGGAAACTTCCCCATAAGCAGCTCCGGGTGCTGAACGACGAGATCGGCGGTGTGCAGCAGGATGATCTTCGCTTTGTATCGTCTTGCTAGGGAGATGGCGTAAGGAAGTGCGTAGTTCGCATACTCGGAGAAATCAGTCGGGCACAGAATGCGGCGAATTCTCCACGGCGTCCGTTCCTCTTTCGGACGCACGGTGATCACCGGTGCCCGGCACAGTCGCACGACCCGTTCGACGGTGCGGCCGATCATGTGCGGCGAGGTTTGTCCCAGTCCTTCCGTCGCGATGACCACCGCGGAGTATCGGTTCGCCTCGGCCTCATTGATGATCTCGTGATAGGCCGTGCCGAACCGGGTCAAGGTGGTTGTGCGATCGTCCGGAAGCGAAAGGCGAAGGCGGAGATCGGCAAATCGTTCCTCGGCAAACGCCGTTGCCTGATCGCGGTGGGCTTGTCGCTGCGCCTCGTCGGTCGTGAAATGCCCGAGCGGTTCTCTCTCGCACTCGTCCACGTACATGAGTTTGAGACTGCCGCGAAGTTGCCCGGCGAGAAAAGCCGCATACTCTACGGCGTACAGCGATGCGGGAGAGAAATCTGTCGGTATCAGCAGGCGATCGAAGGAATACATGGTTGCTCAAAACCTTTCATACTGTTCCCTCGGAGTCTGACAGCCCTCGCAGTCGATCATGTTCCGGTCCGTCATAATGAGGCCGCAGGAGGGACACACGTAATATGGCGTCGTCGCAATGTGTCCCGCCTTCATCATCGCGTCGTTTAGCAGGTCCATGTGGCGTGTGTCGGCGTTTCGGGAACATGTAAAGAGCCGGAGTGCTTCGGGCATCTGTTCCACGGTGGCGGCTTTGATCCTCTCGTCGTACATCGACACGAGCTCGATCGCTTCACTGCTGTGTGCAAGCCTGAGGGTCTGAACGGCACGTCCGACGACCGGTGGATCGATCGAAGGGTTCACCGGCTGCACGCCCAGTTTGACGAGAAGCGCCGCATGATTGGCGGCATGGATCTCCTCGGATCGCGCGAGCACACGGTACAAGCGGTGGACGTTGTCGAATCGTTCCTTCTTTGCCTGGGCGGCGAAGCGGACGTACATGTCCTGATGTTTCAGGGACCGGGCGTACGCCCCCTGCAGATGTTCAAGGGTAATAGAAGGAGTGGCCGGGGCGCTCTCGGGTTTCGTGCACTGAAACGAGAGGAGGCAGAGCGTCATGACGGCAATGAAGAGATGCAAAGGCCGAACGGGATTCATGATCGGATCCTCCATGCGCTGGGGACGCTCGTTCATGAGACATCGAACGCGTATGCTTCTGTCGATTCAACCCGCGTGGTATCGCAGCTTCCGCAAATGCAGTACTCCAGGCGATCACCTGAATCGAACGTGCCGATCTCGGCTACCCAGTACGAATTGTTTCGATGCTCGCTGTTGGATTGCCACAGGGCGGGCTGCGTTGCGGTCAATTCCCGACCGTCCGCTTTGAGGAGTTTCATCTCGACCCACACGGCCTGGCCGGGTTCGATCGGATGCGTCCCGATCCAGAGTACAACTTCGTCGCCGGCGGACACGTGTTCAGGGATGCGGGACGCATCACCAGTGTTGTGCCAGATGATCATCGAACACCTCGCCCGAAACTTAGTCAAATAATCGGGAAGGTCAAAACGAAAACGGTCACTGCGGAAGAAGGATGCGGAAAGTCGAGCCGTGTTCTCCTTCGATGCCGATGGTCCCCCCGTGGGCTTCGACGATCTGCCTGGTAATGGCAAGCCCGAGGCCCGTCCCCGTCGACTTCGATGAATAGGAGGGCTCGAAGACCCTTTCGCGCCGCTCGACGGGGATCCCCGGACCGCTATCGGTGATGGCGAACGTGATCTGAGAAGCGGTGCGGACCGTGGTCAGGGAGATCCACCCGTCCTCGGGAACGGCTTCGACCGCATTTCGCAGCAGATTCAACAGCGCCTGCGTCATTTGCTCCCGGTCGAATCGGGCGGTTCCCACTGCGGAGTTCATTGTCAGCCGAATGCGCTTGTCACGCACATGCTCGAGCGCGAGCACGTTGATGTGTCCGAGAAACGGGGCGAGCGGGACATCATCGATGATGGGAACAGCCGGACGCGCGAACCGCAGGAATTGATGGATGATGCCGTTCACGCGGCGCGATTCATCGAGCAGGACCTTTGCGATGCTCCGATATTCCCGAACACCGCGCACAGGCTTGAACTCCTTCATGAACCGCTGGGAGATCATTGCAATGGCGTTGAGCGGGTTGCGGATCTCATGCGCGACGCCGGCTGCAAGTTCTCCCATCGCACTTAGTCGGTCGCGGCGCCGGAGTTCCCGCTCAAGCCGTCGGGATTCCGTGATGTCGCGAATGACCAGCGTGATGTGTTCCGTCGCGCCGTCGGGCTGCACATTGTTCGAACGCGAGACGGACAACGCTCGGTGCGTACCGTCCGGCCAGAGTGGTTCGCATTCGGTGATCTCCGGGCCGCTGTCAACAAGTGAACGCAGCAGGTCGAACGGCCAGCCGGGATTGTCCAGGTTCTTGTCGCGGACGTCCGTTTCGCTGGTATGCAGCAGTCGAGCGGCCTGGGAATTGAAGATCGTGACTCGTCGGAGATGATCGATCGTCACGACCGCGTCGTTCATTTGCTCCAGGATGGTTCCAGTAAACGATTCGATCTTCCGAAGCCGCTGCATGGACACGATCGCTAGGGCGACAAGTCCGCTGATCGCGAGGACGACCAGGGAAAGGACAATCATCCGCCGCTGCATGCGGGTTTCGGTCGCCCGTACCTCATCCATCGAGAGACCGATGCGGAGGAGGCCGAGATACTCGTCCCCGATGGAAAGCGGCTGCACGACCTCGAACAATTCATGTCCAGCCGTCATGATCACGCGGGTGTGTGTAGTGTCTGTCTCTTCGGCGCGTTGAAGGAACGGATCGGACTCGATCGAGGCGATCTCTGAAACTGTTCCTCCGGCCGCAATGATCCCTTGGTCGTCCTGCAACAGCGCGTATTCGATCCCGGAGTTGTCCCCAATGTCCTTCATCATTCGTCCAATGCCGAGCGTCTGACGCAACGTGGTGAACTCAGCGGCGTCGACATTCAACACGATGGCGCCTCCTTCGGGAATCGACCGGCGGAGCGCGACGGCGTAGCGCTGTCCCTCCTCGTACCGGGCATCTGTGAGTCCGATGATCAGCGTGTCTGCCTCTCCGGACAGGAGCGGGCGAAGAATGTCCTCGGGGCGTGCGCGCTCGGGGGACGTCGGATGGTCGGGGAGGTGGTCGTGGCTGCTGAGGACCTTACGGCCCGTGCGGTCGAAGAGGTTGATGCGGAAGATGTTATTCCGTTCGCACACCTCCGCGAGGATGCGCGGTGTGAGTGTTCGACGTCTGTCCATCGCGGCGAGAAACGACGCATTGTCGAGCAGTCGCTGTGTGATCTGGCGTTCGATCTCGTCCGTCGACAGGACGACGTTCGCCGCGGTATGGCGAACCGATTCGGCGAGCGACATCGCCTCCTCGGTGAGGAGGTGCATCAACTCTTCGCGGCTTTGGGATAGCTCCAAAACAGCGGAACCGATCATGACCGCCGCCAACAAGGCGGTCAAGAGCAGGATTGTTCGGGGTCGGATTGAGGAAAACACGGAGGGAACATTCGACATTTTCGGTCGAGAGTCAAGGCATGCCGCGGATGAACGCTAGAACCCGATGGGGACGGAAAGTTGTACCGTGAACGCCGTGTTCGGATAGTCGAACAACGGGTCGTTCGATCGGTTCACGATATGTTCGTAGACTGCCTGAATCGAACCAAATGAGAGATCGTGCTCGAGCGCAAGCATGGTCGTGGAGCGACGGTCATTTCGCAGGTCCGAGATTTGGATGCCGTCGAGGTTGAAGGCCGGGAGAAGGACATAGTCCTTCTGTTGTGTCGTGTACGCGAGACGCAGCCGCGTTCCTTCCCATACGACCTCGGTGAGCATGGCGGAGAGTGTCCATCCCTCGTATCCGTAACGGTCATCGAACAACTCTTCATCCGAAATGAGCTGTGTCGTGCCGGCAAGCGATGCGGAGTTATTGCGGATGTTTCGCTGGATCTGTGCCGTCAAGCTGAACCCGGTGTGTTCAGTTATTCCCTGGGCGATGCGGATGGATGTCCATGCCTGGACGGCTTGTGCTGCACTTCCGTCCGTCCGACTTCGCCCGCGTGCGGACAGCGTCGAGTCGCTGATCGCCATGTTATAGAGCTTTGCTCCGAGGGAGCCCCGGAGGATCACGGAGGTGCGAGTCTCGAAGGACCATGCGGTCGACGCGCTAAAGGTGTGCTCGGCATGATCGAAGGGGCTGAGAATCGTGAACGAAACCGATCGATAGGAATAGAGACCGTTCACCGAGAAAACCTCGGTAGGATCGTACGCGACCGAAAGTGAACCGGAGAAGATACGATGGTCCATGAAGGCATACTCGTTCCGTCCGCTTCGGGACGACCATCCGAGGCTGAGCTCTCCCGTAAGTGTCTCTTCGTTATTGAGAATCATCCCGCCATGGAGTTGCAGAGCGGGCATCCAAAACGTCCTGTTTGGAACGAAAGCGAAGTAGTTCAAGATCGTTCCGGCGGAAACGAGGAAGCTGCTTCGTTCCGCGTCATGGGCATAGGCCAGACGCACATCCGCCGACGTGATGCGGTCAGCAAAACGGAATGCATTGTTCTCTACGTTGTCATCGTTCATCCAGGAGATGTCGGCATCGACGCTTACTTGAGCGAACACGGGGGATGTCGACAGCGCAACGATGAAGAGGAGTGCAGCGCGTCGCGTTGCGGCGATCATTTCTGCCCTCCACGCTGACGCAATTGTTTGCGTTGGCCATCGGTGGTTGCTGCGTCAGGCGATTGGGTCATGCCCGTGCGCTTCTGCATCTTCAACCCTGATCCGCGTCGAAATCCAAGACCCTGAGCCCGATTATCGCAGATGCCATCCCCATCCGCATCGATGAATTTGTCTGAACGCGGTTTTGCTTGCCGGTCGGTCGCTTTGGTCGAATCCTGGGCCAGCGCGATGCTCGAAGAGAGTGCAAGCAGGAAGGCAAAAGTCATGAGTTTCATGGTCGATCCTTTCGAATGCCGAAATGGCGGGAACAGAACGTCGTTCCCGCCACCTCAAGTCCGTCGTATACGATTAACGCCGGCCAGCCCGGTTGGCACTGCCCTTGGGGCCGGTTCCATCACATGTACCCGTCCCCGTTCCCGTGCCGGTACCGGCGTTATTCTTCGCGCCGTATCCAGTGCCGTCCTGCGGTCCGACACCCTTGTTTCCCGTTCCATCGCCGGGACCGTAGCTCTTTCCCTTGCGGGCGCGATTCTGTTTCTCGCCGTTTGCCGCACCGGCCTTCGTCCCGACATTGTCGCACACGCCATCGCCGTCCTTGTCGACGAACAATGCTCCACGCTGTCCTTTGCCGGCCTGCTTTTCCTGGGCCGTCGCCGTGGACGAGAGCCCGACGATGAGAAGCACCACAACGCTGAGCGCGAGTGCTGAAGTGAGAATGCGGTTCATGATTACCTCCATTGAGAATGTATGAAACTGTGTGATCACCTGAGTCTGGAGAACATGATTTCAATCGCCGTGCCACGAATCAGACGGCGGAATTCGTCCCCAATTCGGAATGGGCTGCGGCCGCTCGGCGCCATTCGACACAACTGCCGAACGCATTCGACAATATTGTCGAATCCCGATGCGTTGCAGGTGGACGTATCAAGATTTCGTTCAAATCTGAAAGACGCATCGTGGTACACAGATTGTTGATATCCACTTAATTGCCAATCGACAATCAAAAATCAAAAATCACAAATCAATAATCAACAGATCCTTCCCTCATGAAGCCACACCGTCCCTTCGCCTGGCGTCCATTTTCGACCATCACCATCGTTCTTTCGTTCCTCGTGCTCTCTGTGACGGGTATCGTTCTGTATGTCACACCGCCGGGGAGATTTGCGAATTGGAGCGAGTGGCGTTTCATCGGCCTGACGAAAGACCAATGGCAATCCATCCATACGATCTTCGCGTTCACATTCATCGTGATTGCGGCCATCCATCTCTATTTCAACTGGCGTGCGTTGATCGCATATCTTCGTACGCGCGCGCAGGATTCCCTGAAGAACGGCCGTGAAATGGGGATGGCCCTGACTGTCGTTTTGGCGCTTGCGATCCTGACCGGATACAGAATCGCGCCATTCGGCACCATCATGGACTTCGGCGAAACACTCAAGAATTCCTGGGTCGAGGCGAAGTCGGAACCGCCGGTGCCGCACGCGGAATTACTTTCCGTTGCACAGCTGGCACAGCGTGTTCAACTCGAGCCGCAACGGTTGATCGAAAATCTCACTGCGTCAGGAATCAGGGCCTCAGATACCGCTGAGGTGTTCGCGGACATCGCTCAACGTGCAGGATTGTCTCCTCAAGAGACATATCAGAAAGCGATCGGTGCAGAACGTCCGAAACGCGCCCCTATCGCCGAGGGAGGGGGATTTGGCAGAAAGACCATTGGGCAGATCTGCGAGCAATATGACGTGAAGGTTGACGAAGGAGTGAAGCGGCTCGCAGCGATCGGCATCGCGACGACAGAAAACGGCAACATTCGCGAAGTGGCTCTCGCTCATGGAAAGACCCCGATCGACATTGTGAAGACCATCGTGGGTGAGTAGTCTGCATGACGGACGACCGGATCGGCCGGACGAGGAATCGAACTCACACCTGGGTCTTCTTCGTTCGCCGGTCGTTCGCATGCGCTTGTCTTTCAAACGCCAATTCCGTAGGTTGCATTCGATCGATGTGGCCGCTCCTTCCTTCCCTCTCACCACCACTGGAGCACGATTCATGAGGTATTCTCTTCTGCAGTCAACCCTGGTTGTCTTCCTGCTCATTCCCATACGGCTTCTCTCGCAACTTGCAGGCGAGGAGGCGCTTGGCTCGCAATCCTACGAGAACTTCGAACGTCCTGAAGCGTGCGGGGCATCTTGTCACGTCGATTTCTATCAGCAATGGAAACAGGCGATGATGTCGCAAGCCTACACGCACCATTGGGATGAGATCGAGTACTTCAAGCTTGCCATTCCGCACGCGGAAAAAGATCCCAAGGTTGCCGGAGTGAAGGCCGGCTGCAACGGCTGCCACTCGCCGATGGCATTTCTCGCGAACGACATCCCGCCTCCCAAGCCGGAAGCGAAGAGCCGGGCGAATGAATCGGTCAACTGCGATATCTGCCATACCGTGACCGGATTCAAGGGGGATGTTCCCCACAACTTCAATTTCATTTCTCAGCCCGGACGCGTGAAGTACGGCCCGCGCGAAGGGATTGTCTCCCCAGCGCACGAAACACGAAAGTCCGATTTTCACAAGTCGGCGGATCTCTGCGGGACCTGCCACAATGAGATGGACCCGTACGGCCTTTGGGTGAAGTCGACGCATCTCGAATGGAAGGAAGGACCGTACGCGAAAGAAGGCGTGCCGTGTCAGAAATGCCACATGACGTACGCACCGGGGCGGAGTGCCTCCATGGCAGTTGAATCGCCGGACGTTGCGCAGCATCTGTTCCATGGGGCACATGATATCGGCAAGGTCCGCGGGACCGTCGAGGTGCGCATCCATCCGGATATCCGTGAACTCGAACCGGGGGAACGGGTGAAGTTCACGGCGGCCCTCTTCAATCAGAAGACCGGACACAAGTTCCCGACAGGGAGTGCGGAAGAACGGATGCTGTGGCTGCATGTGGTTGCGAAGGATGCGAAGGGGAATGAGTTCCATCTCCCTGTTGACAAGAAAGGATTCACCGGCGAGGAATACACCATTGCGGCGAATACACTCGCCTACCAGGATATGGGGATCCCGCTTGACATCCCGGACTTCAAGGGCGTGCAGCGCGATGGCGTGCCGGAAGGAGACCGCATCTACCGCCTGCCGTATCTCGATCCCCAGGGACGAATGACCATCATGCAATGGAACACCGCGTCATTCGGACCGGACTATCGGATCGGTCCTCGCGAGACGAAACTTGAGACCTACACCTGGAAGATCCCCGAAACAGCCGCGCCGGGACCGATGACGATCACGGCGACGCTGAACTACCAGAAACTGCCCACACCGATCGCGGAGTTTCTCGGCGTGCCGATGGAGGAGGCCGAGATCATCGAGGTCGGGCAGCATTTCACCACGATCACGATCCTTCCCTAGAACGAATGGAGTCGCCGATGAAGAAGCCGATCACATTGTTGCTTGTATCGCTCGCTGCCGTGCTCCTGCTCGTGCAGGACAGTGCAGCGATCCCCGCGTTCGCGCGCAAGTATGATATGTCCTGTTCCACTTGTCATGCGCCATTCCCGAAGTTGAAGCCGTTCGGAGACGAGTTCGCCGGGAACGGATTCCGGCTTCCGGACCAGGAGCCGGCGCGATTCCTGCGGGAGACCGGAGATGATGGGATGTTGTTGATGCGGGAGATCCCGCTGGCGATGCGGTTCGAGGGTTGGTTGAACTTCGAGAAGAACGGAGCGTCACGCACGGACGTCCAGATGCCGTGGGTTGCGAAGATCCTTTCCGGAGGTCTCGTGACGAAGACCGTGAGCTACTACATGTACTTTCTCATGAATGAACGCGGCGAGGTCGTTGGATTGGAGGACGCCTTCGTGATGTTCAACGACTTGTTCGGGCAGGATCTCGATCTGTATGCGGGGCAATTCCAGGTATCCGATCCGCTCTTCAAACGGGAATTGCGGCTGACGAAAGAGGATTACTCCATCTACAATACGGACGTGGGGGCCTCCCGAGCGGGACTGACGTACGACCGAGGGCTGATGCTGACGTACAGCCTTCCGACAAAGACGGATATCATCGTTGAAGTCCTGAACGGGAACGGTATCGGAGAATCGGATCAAGGCATGTTCGACAACGATGCCAACAAGAACTTCGTGCTGCGGCTCTCGCAGGACGTTGGCGAGCATCTTCGGATCGGCGTGTTCGGATACAGCGGGAGCGAAGACCGGGATACTTCGGTCAATGCCACCGCCATCTATGGACCGGATCTCACGCTCAGCTTCGAGCCGCTCGAATTGAACCTGCAGTACGTGATGCGGACCGACGACCGCCCGGACTTCACGGTCTTGGCGAATAAAAAGAAGACGGAGGGGGCGTTCGCGGAATTGGTGTACTCTCCGGGGGGCGACCGAAGCGACTGGTACGGGGTTCTGCTGTACAATTGGGTGAAATCGGAATACCCGGGGTTGGAATATGAATCCATGACGGCGAATGCAAACTACATGCTTGGGCGGAATATGCGATTGGTGGGGGAATACACGTACAACGCGACGCTGGGGGCTCACCGCTTGGGAGCGGGATTTGTAGTGGCGTTCTAGGAGGAAGTAGAGGGGTGCGGTTTTGGCGAGACTCCCGGCAGATTAAGAAGCCGGGAGTCTCGCCTATTTTGCACCCCATTTCTTCAGCCGATACCGCAGATTCCTTTCCGATAATCCCAGACGCTCCGCCGCCTTCGACTGGTTTCCTCCGGTCAGGCGCAGCGCCTCGAAGATCATCTCCTTCTCCAGCCGGTCGATGCGGGCGGGCAACGTGTCGCTCGAAACATCCTCGGTTCGCACTGCCTCGCTGGCCAGCGTCCTGACAGCCTGGGGGAGGTCATTCACCGTGATCTGTTCCTCGCGCGATAGGATCACGGAGCGCTGGACGATGTTCTGTAGCTCGCGCACGTTTCCGGGATAATCATACCGGAGCAACTGCTCCCACGCCTCGCGCGAGAAGGCCAGACCTTTGCGCTTGTTTTCCTTCGCATACGTCGCGAGAAAATGGTCGAGCAGGGCGGGTACATCCTCCCGCCGCTTGCGCAACGGAGGGATCTCGACCGAAACGACGTTGAGTCTGTAATACAGATCCTCTCGAAAGGTACCGCTCCGAATCGCCGCCTCCAGGTCGCGATTGGTCGCCGCCACCACGCGAACGTCCACTGTGATCGTTTCCGATCCTCCCACGCGAACAAGTTCATGTTCCTGAAGCACGCGCAAGAGTTTCACCTGTGTCGCCGGCGAGATGTCTCCAATCTCATCGAGGAAGATCGTTCCCCCGTCCGCAAGTTCGAAGCGTCCCTGCCGTTGGCGGTCCGCGCCGGTAAAGGCCCCGCGCTCATGACCGAACAGCTCGCTTTCCAGCAGTTGGTCGTTCAGGGCTGCGGTGTTCACCGCGATGAACGGACGAACGCTTCGGGGACTGCGATGATGCACGGCGCGGGCGATGAGTTCCTTTCCGGTTCCGCTCTCTCCGCGGATCAGTACCGCCGCATTGCTCGCAGCCGCCCGCGCGGCGGTGTCGAGGACAGAATCCATGATCGATGACTGGGAGACGATGCCGTCGAACTTGTAACGCGCAGCGAGTTCTTCCTTGAGCGAGCGGTTCTCAGAAAGCAGGCGCGTGCGTTCCTGAATGCGGGCGATCAGGATCTCGAGTTCGTCGAGGTCGATCGGCTTCGTCAAATAATCATACGCGCCCGCGCGCATCGCGTCGACCGCACCCTCGACCGAGGCGAAGGCGGTCATGATCACCACGGTAGTCTCGGGATGCAGGGCTCGAACCTCGTTGAGGAGATCGTTCCCCGTCCGTCCGGGCATCCGGTAGTCGGAGAGAACGAGATCGAACGGGCGTTCGCGAAATGCCGACACGGCATCGTCGACGGTGCCGGCCTCGGCGACCGCGTGCTTGCGCTTCCGAAGAAACCCGGCGAGGACACTGCGTTGAGCGACCTCGTCGTCGACGAGAAGGATGCGGAACGGGACGGTATTGCGAGGAGTCGGCATGGCACGCCTGCGGCGATTACCCTTGCGCTTCGTTCAGCGCGGAGGCGGGTTCGATGCGGTAGGATGTCGTGATGTTCGCCGTTCCGCGCAGTTGCCCCGAGACGGAGCAGTATTTCGTTTCCGAAAGCTCGATCGCACGCTCGACATCCTCCGGCTTGATCCCGTCCCCGTAGAAGACATACTCAATGTGGATGTCCGTGAAGTACTTTGGATGCTCCTCGCGCTCTGTTCCTTTGACGCGGCATTCGAATCCGGCAACGGGAGAGCGTTTCTTTTTGAGGATGGGGATCACGTCCATGGATGTGCAGCCCGCGAGCGCCATCAGCATGAGTTCTTTCGGCGTCGTGCCGGCGGAGTGACCGCCGACTTCAGGCTTGGTATCCAACACGACCCAGTGATTGGATTCCCCCTTGGAAACGAGGGTGTTGCCTTTGAGTTGGCGGAGAAAGATTTCTTTTGTCATAGGAGGCAGTCGTCAGTGGTCAGTAATCAGTGGTCAATCTTCTCATACAGTCCGTTGCGGCGGACGATGATGTTCCTCAAGCCTTGGAACAATGGACATTGTCTTCCGAAGTCGGTGGCGCCGAGGAACAGCGCAACGAAAGCAAGTCCGAGGTACAGCAGCCGCGGGTCGATCTGAAGATACGCGTAGCCAAGGCCAAGTCCGGAAGCGGCAAGCACCCAGCGCATGGAGGTTCGGATGGTCGGGGACATGGATCAATGATCTTTCTGTGAATGCGATTGATGAGAATGTGCGGCGACGAACTGACGATGGAGCAGCGTGTGCAGTCGTCGTTTCATCGCGGCCGACGGCCGGGGACTTGCGACTCGTTGATAGAGGAAGACCATCTTCTTCAGGCTGTCAAGATATGCCGAGCAATTCGGACAATGCCGGAGGTGGGTGTGGATCGTGCGGCCGGCGGACGTATGAAGCCGAAGGTCGAGATATTCCTGGACATGGTGCGCAACGCGCGCGCATGGGATCATCAAATGTAGGCGGCCCTGTGACATGATCGAACTCCGCAACAAAAACGGGCAGCTCGAGTCCGATGGGCTGAAGGGGGAGACAGCCGCATCGGGGGGATCTCGCTGCCCGATTTGCGTCAATATCGATTGGCCTACTTCTGCTCTTTCTTCGTAGAGAGCTTCAACGGGAGATAGAGCGGACAGAATGCCATGAAGCTCGTCAGGAGGAAAACGACTGCGAAGAGTCCAAGAATCAGCGCTGCTGTGCCGGTGATCTGATCGGTAAAGTACAAAATCGCGATCACGATCGCAACGAGCGTACGCAAAGCGCGGTCAACGGTGCCCATGTTCTGTTTCATCGGTCATCTCCATGAGTAAAGGGATACGTGAAGGTTGCTTGATACTCATAGGATGCACGGAGTTGCAGGAAGGTTCACCCGCATTTCGACTGGGATTTCTTCCGGGATTCGGCTGATTCCTTCCCCGAATGGCGAATGACCTCGAACAGGGCTTTTCTTCGGCGGGCGGAGAGCGCGGGGGCAGGATAGGCGCGATAGAGCTTGACTGTGGTCTTCAAGCTGTTCAAGTACGATGCGCAGTTCGGGCATGTTTCAAGATGACGCCGGATCGCGCGGCATTTGGCGGAGTTCATCCCCTCATCCAACTCGGCGCAAACGTGTTCCGCGATCTCGCGGCATTTCAGCTTCTTGGCGCTCATGATGTCATATATTCGTTCAACCGTTCCCGGAGAAAGACCCGAGCGCGTCGCAATCGTGACTTGACGGCGGGGACGGACAGGTGCAAGATCTTTGCCGTCTCTTCCGCGGAATTTCCCTCCACGTCCCTGAGCAGAAACACGATCCGATAGTCGTACGGAAGCTTTTCGATAGCGCGATCGAGCGTATGGCGCAGTTCGGTATCCATGACGGAATGCAGCGGGGTCTCTTTCCATGACGCGATGGTCTGGATGGGACGGCCGTTCGAATCCTGCATGGGTTCATCCCGGAATCCATCCGGCAGTTCGAGAGGAACGATCGCATCGTCGAGCTTCCGCTTGCGCCGCTTCATCAGGCAATTGTTCGTGACGATGGTGTACAGCCAGGTCGAAAACTTGGATTTCCCGTCGAACTGATTCAGCTTTCGGAAGACGTTGACGAATGTGTCTTGCCAGGCCTCCTCCGCCTTGTCGCGATCCCGACAGACCTTGAAGGCGAACCGGAACACAACGTCCTCATACCGTCTGACCAGTACGGTGAACGCCTGTTCGTTCCCCGCCTGCGCAAGCGCGATCAATTGCGCATCGTCCGCGGCGGAAGAGATCCGTGCTGTTGTTGTCGCTCCCTTCTTCACAGAAGGAATCTACGAAAAGGTTGCCCGGCTGGCAAGCCGCCTTGATTCTTCGTCCCGCTTTCCGTACCATTTGGCGATTTGTCCTCACCTTTCAGGGAGCACCTATGATCGAATCGATGGATCCTGTACTCTTCTGGTTCTTGCTGGGTCTTGCCTTGATGCTGGCCGAACTCGTTCTTCCGGGGTTCGTCATTCTCTTCTTTGGCATCGGTGCGTGGGTGACCGCCGCGGCCATCGCGCTTGGTCTGCTGCCGAGCTTCAATGGGCAGCTGATCGTCTTTCTGATCGCTTCCGTCGGATCGCTGCTGCTCTTTCGAAAGAAGGGGCGGGCTATCTTTGTCGGCCGGGTTGCTGGAACGCCCGACGCCTACCTCGAGGATGTGGTGGG